>JBBDWV010000019.1:0-16146 GCA_040902655.1 Mycobacteriales bacterium | reverse complement strand
TCCACGCGGGCGCCCCCAGCTGATCCACGCGGGCGCCCCCAGCTGATCCACGCGGGCGCCCCCAGCTGATCCACGCGGACTTTGAGGTGGATCCGAGGGGTCGGTCCACCTCAAAGTCCGCGTGGATCACCGGAGTGGATCATGGGAGTTGATCACAGGGGTGGCTGGGGGTGAGAGCGGGGGGTCAGCGGGGGGCGCGGACGCCGTCGGCGAGCTCTGCGGCGAGTCGGCGGACGCCGCTGACGCCGCCCTCCTGCAGCGCCGACACCAGCGCGGAGCCGACCACGACGGCGTCGGCGAAGCCGGCGACCTGCGCGGCCTGCTCGCCGTTGCTGACGCCGAGCCCGACGCCGACCGGCAGGTCGGTCTGCTCGCGGACCCGCGCGACGAGATCACGGGCACCGGCACCGATCTGCGCCCGCGCACCGGTGACGCCCATGACGGCGGCCGCGTAGACGAAGCCGCGGTTGGTGCTGCCCACGACGGCGATCCGCTCGTCGGTGCTGCTCGGGGCGACCAGGAAGATCGGGTCGAGGTCGAGGTCGCGGCACGCCTCGAGCCACTCCGGCGCCTCCTCCGGGATCAGGTCGGGGGTGATCGCGCCCACTCCCCCGGCGTCCCTGAGCGCCTGCGCCCAGCGCCGGAAGCCGTACCGGTGCACCGGGTTCCAGTAGCCCATCACCAGCGTCGGCGCGCCCGTCGCCGCGACCGCCGCAACCGCGCGCAGCACGTCCGCCTGCCGGGTACCGGCCTCCAGCGACGCCTGGTGGGCGGCCGCGATGACCGGCCCCTCCATCAGCGGGTCGGAGTAGGGCATGCCGACCTCGACCGCGTCGACGCCCGCGTCCACCATCGCCGTCATCGCCTCGACCGAGAGGTCGTACGAGGGGAAACCCGCCGGCAGGTAACCGATCAGGGCAGCCCGGCCCTCGTCACGGCAGCGCGCGAACAGGTCGTCGAGCGCGCTCAAGAGGGCTGCTCGCCCTCGTGGGCGCGTACCAGCTCGGACTCGGCCAGCTCCTCGCCGGTCACCAGACCGAACCAACGGGCCGCGGTGTCCACGTCCTTGTCCCCGCGCCCGGAGGTGTTCACGATGACGACGAGCTCCTCGGGGTCGACGTCCTGCGCGCGCACCCAGGCGAAGGCTCCGGCGAAGGCATGTGCGCTCTCGATCGCGACGAGAATGCCCTCCTTCTTCGCGACCACCTCCAGCGCCGCCATCGCCGCGGCGTCGGGGATGCCCGAGTAGCTCGCCCGCCCGGAGTCGCGCAGCAGCGCGTGCTCCGGCCCGACGCCGGGATAGTCCAGACCCGCGCTGATGCTGGTGGTCTGGGCCGTCTGCCCGTCCTCGTCCTGCATCAGGTAGCTGCGGGCGCCGTGCAGCACGCCCGGCTCGCCGGCGGTGAGCGGCGCGGCGTGCCGCCCGGTCTCCACGCCGTCGCCGCCGGCCTCGCAACCGACCAGCGCGACGCCGGGGTCCTCCAGGAACGGGTGGAACAGCCCGATCGCGTTGGAGCCTCCGCCGACGCAGGCCACCACGGCGTCCGGCAGCCGGCCGAGCAGGTCGAGACACTGCTGTCGGGCCTCGACGCCGATGATGCGCTGGAAGTCCCGCACCATCATCGGGAACGGGTGCGGGCCGACGACCGAGCCGATCACGTAGTGGGTGGTCTGCACGTTGGTGACCCAGTCACGCATCGCTTCGTTCGTGGCGTCCTTCAGGGTCCGTGTCCCGCTCCTGACGACGACCACCTCGGCCCCGAGCAGCCGCATCCGGGCGACGTTGAGCGCCTGTCGCCGGGTGTCCTCCTCGCCCATGTAGACGGTGCAGTCGAAGCCGAACAGCGCGCAGGCGGTCGCGGTGGCCACCCCGTGCTGCCCGGCGCCGGTCTCGGCGATGACCCGCTGCTTGCCCATCTTCCTGGTGAGCAGCGCCTGACCCAGTACGTTGTTGATCTTGTGGCTGCCAGTGTGCGCCAGGTCCTCGCGCTTGAGCAGGACGCGCGCTCCGCCGGTGTGGTCGGACAGCCGACGGGCATCGGTGAGCGGCGTCGGGCGGCCGGCGTAGGTGGTGAGCAGTCGGTCGAGCTCGCCGGCGAACTCCGGATCGCCCGCCGCCGCGGCGTGGGCGGCGGTGAGCTCGTCCAGTGCTGCGACGAGCGCCTCCGGGACGAAGCGCCCGCCGTACGGACCGAAGTGGCCAGTCTCGTCCGGCGAGGCCGGGCGGCCGGGCGGGACGGCGTTCAGCGAGGTCATGGGTGCTCGCCGCGCGCGGACGGGTGGTTGCCTGCGGTGACCAGCTCGGCGACCGCCTGGCGCGGGTTGCCACCGGAGACGACGCCCTCGCCGACCAGGACCGCATCGGCCCCGCAGGCGGCGTAGGCGAGCAGGTCGTGCGGGCCCCGCACCCCCGACTCGGCCACCTTCACGATGCCCTCCGGAATGTGCGGTGCGAGTCGGCTGAAGACGCTCCGGTCGACCTCCAGGGTCTTGAGGTCGCGGGCGTTGACGCCCACGACGCGGGCGCCGGCGGCAAGGGCACGCTCCAGCTCGGCCTCGTCGTGCACCTCGACCAGTGGGGTCATGCCGAGCGACTCGGTGCGCTCGACCAGGGAGACGAGCGCCTCCTGCCCGAGGGCCGCCACGATGAGCAGCACGAGGTCGGCACCGTGCGCCCGCGCCTCCCACAGCTGGTAGCTGCCGACGACGAAGTCCTTGCGCAGCAGGGGTACCTCGACCCGCGCGCGGACCGCATCGAGGTCGCCGAGGCTCCCGCCGAACTTGCGCTGCTCCGTCAGGACGCTGATGACGCTGGCTCCGCCGGCCTCGTACTCCATGGCCAGCGCGGCCGGGTCGGCGACCGCGGCCAGCGCCCCCTTGGAGGGGCTGCTGCGCTTCACCTCGGCGATGACCGCCACGCCAGGCAGGCGCAGGGCGGCCGCGCCGTCGAGCGCCGCCGGCCGGCTGCCGGCACGCTCCTTGAGCTGCGCCAGCGAGGTGGTCGCCTGCCGTACGGCGAGGTCCTCCCGGACGCCGGCGAGGATGTCCTCGAGCACGGTCACGCGGCAGCCCTCCTCGGTCGGCCGCGCTCTGCTGCGGCCCGGTCACGGTAGTGGTGGCGCATGCTCAGCGCGCTCCCGGGTCGGTCGACGGCGGTGCCCCGCCCCCCTCCAGCGGCGCGTCGGTCACCGCACCGGGCGCAGCGTCGCGGCGGCCGCGACGGCGCGCAGGACCGCTGCCGCCTTGTTCTCGCACTCGGCCTGCTCGCCGGCCGGATCGCTGTCGGCGACGACTCCCGCACCGGCCTGGACGTACGCACGTCCGTCGTGCAGCACGGCGGTGCGGATCGCGATCGCCATGTCCAGGTCGCCACCGGCGTCGAAGTAGCCGACCGTGCCGGCGTAGAGGTTGCGCCGGTGCGGCTCGAGCTCCTCGATGACCTCCATCGCGCGCGGCTTGGGCGCGCCGCTGACGGTGCCGGCGGGAAAGGTCGCCCGCAGCACGTCGAAGGCCGTGCGGCCGGGCAGCAGCCGGCCGAACACCGTCGAGACCAGGTGCATCACGTGGCTGTAGCGCTCGACCCGCATGAAGCCGCTCACGTCCACGGTGCCGGGGACGCACACCCGGCCGAGGTCGTTGCGGGCGAGATCGACGAGCATCACGTGCTCGGCGCGCTCCTTCGGGTCGGCCCGCAGCTCCTGCGCCGCCTGCACGTCCGCCTCGGGCGTCGCACCCCGCGGTCGGGTGCCGGCCGGCGGATGCACGACGGCATGGTCACCGGTGACGGTCACCAGCGCCTCTGGGCTGGAACCCACGATGTCGTAGGGACTCTCGCGGCCGGCGAAGCGGAGCAGGTACATGTACGGCGACGGGTTGCTGGCGCGCAGCACCCGGTAGAGGTCGAGCGCGTCGACCTCGGTGCGCACCTCGAAGCGCTGGCTGAGCACGACCTGGAAGACGTCGCCCGCGCGGATGTGCTCGCGGCCGGCCTCGACCGCCGCCTCGTACGCCTCCGGCGTCGTCCGGCGTACGACCTCGGGTCGGGCGTCCAGGTCGAGGGCGGAGACGGTGGCGGGCGCCGGCTCGGCCAGCGCCGTCGCCATCGCGTCCAGCCGTGCGACCGCGTCGTCGTACGAGCCGCCGGGCAGGACGTTGGCGATCAGCAGGACGGTGCCGTCGCCGTGGTCGAGCACGGCCAGGTCGGTGACCAGCATCATCGCCAGCTCCGGCATCCCGAGCTCGTCGGGTGCGCTGCTGGGCAGCCGCTCGATCCGGCGCACGACGTCGTAGCCGAGGTAGCCGACCAGGCCGCCGGTCAGCGGCGGGTCGTCCGGCTGCTTGGGGCTGCGCAGCAGCTCGACGGCCTCCCGCACGGCCTCCAGCGGGTCGTCGCTGGTCGTGGGCAGTCCCTCGCCGACCCACAGCGCCTTGCCGTCGCGCTCGGTGAGGACACCGGCGGAGCGGACGCCGACGAAGGACCAGCGCGACCACTGCCTGCCCTGCTCGGCGGACTCGAGCAGGAAGGTGCCGGTACCGCCGCCGGCCAGCTTGCGGTAGACCCCGACGGGGGTCTCGCCATCGGCGAGCAGGCGGCGGCTGACGGCCCGGACCGGCTGGTCGAGGCGGTCGAAGTCCGCGCGGCTCGGGACGGTCGTGCCGAGGCTCACGGGGAGCCGACCACCGCGGGCAGCGTCGTCGCGTCGAAGCAGGTGCGGTCGCCGGTGTGGCAGGCACCGCTGCCGACCTGGTCCACCTTCACCAGCAGCGTGTCGCCGTCGCAGTCGAGGGCGACGGACTTCACCCACTGCTGGGAGCCGGAGGTGTCGCCCTTGACCCAGTACTCCTGCCGGCTGCGGCTCCAGTAGGTGCAGCGGCCGGTGGTCAGGGTGCGGTGCAGCGCCTCGTCGTCCATCCAGCCGACCATCAGCACCTCGCCGGTGTCGTGCTGCTGCGCGACGGCGACGACGAGGCCGTCCCGGTCGCGCTTGAGCTGCGCGGCGATCGTCGGGTCGAGGTCGGTGGGGCGGACGGCGCTGGTCATCGGCCCAGTCTGCCGGACGCCGGGAGAGGCCGGGCCGCAGACGTCACGGTGCGCGCTGACGCACCGCCGCAGGTGCGGTCGCTGTCACATCCTGAGCTGACGGAAGAACCTGGCTGAGGGGGAGGTCCGGGTGTGCCTACCGGCGGGACGGGGCGGGCGGACAGACAGCACGAGCAACACCGCGCCCAGAGTCGTCACGAACAGGCCCAGGACGCTGAGCGTGCCGCGTAGCCGGCGTCTGCCTCGACGAAGGGCCCTACCGCGGCGAAGGGCAGGTCGACTCCACCCACACCGACGCGCGCGGGCACCAGCCGCCCCTTCTAAGCCAACGATGCAGAAGCGCCTTTTTGACTGCTAGCCGCCGCTACGGTGCGTGGCTGAGGTCAGCCGCGAGGGGGCCGCGGCCTCTCGCCGCCTCTCCCCGGTGGCGGGGTGCCGCCGGTCGTGGATGTCAGGGTGTCGCCGAACCTGGAGCAAGATCTTCGGAACATCCACAGGATCCCCTGGCCTTGTGGATGTTCCGAAGATCTTGCTCGTGTCGGCCTGGGGCCCGGCACGGCCAACGCGCCGGTAGCGCTGCCCGATCGCCGACCTGCTGACACGTCCGAGATTCGCCGGTATCGCCCGTCCCCGCCCAGCCTCCGGCGTGATCAACGCCGGGGTTTCTCACTTCCGGTACGGCGGAAATGTGCGTGAAGACGGCGTTGATCACAGCACCGGCGACGCTCGCTGGCTTCAGGACGACTGCTGCATAGGCATCCTTCTCTGCGACGTGCCGATCGACGTTCGGCTTTGCGAATGGGCTGCATCCCAACGTCTCGCAGGATCCGGAGCCGTCAGTAGGCACTTGACACGACCGACTCTATCGACCATCGTCGCTTAACGATGGAAACTGTGACGGCGGAGACGGTCTTGCCCCGGGAGACGGCCGCGACCTACGCGGAGTGGTTCCGCGCGCTGGCCGACCCCACTCGTGTCCAGCTGCTCGCGTGGTTGGCGACGCAGCCAGAACCGGTGTCGGTGGGGCAGCTGACGGCGGCGTTGCCGGTGGGGCAGTCCACGGTCAGCCATCACCTTGCTGCGCTGGCGGCGGTGGGCTTCGTCCACGTGCAGCGGCGCGGGACCAGCTCGCTGTACGCCGTCAACCCGCGCTGCGTGGAGTGCTTCCCCAGCGCCGCCGATCTCGTGATGGGCAGGCACCCACCTGCGCCGTTGCCCCCGGTGCCCTGCGAGCCAGCGAGCCATGACCAATGACCGAGGACCGAAGGAGCGGACGTTGACCGACCCAACCGCACTGCGGGAGGCCGTGCGCGCCCGGTATGCCGCCGCCGCAAGGCATGCTGCTGCCGGAGACCCCGACCGGGCGCGCGAGGTCGAGGCCGGCGGTTGCGGCGGCGGGCCGGCGGCGACGACCGCAGCCGCCGCGGGTGCCGCTTTCGGCGGTGAGCTCTATGACAGCACCGCCAGCGACGGTGCGGTGGGCTCTGCGGTGGCGGCGTCGCTGGGCTGTGGTGTGCCGACCGCCGTCGCGGACCTGCACCCCGGAGAGGTCGTGCTGGACTTAGGGTCCGGAGCGGGCGCGGACGTGCTGATCTCCGCTCGGCGGGTCGGGCCGACCGGGCATGTGATCGGTGTGGACATGACGCCGGAGATGCTCGACCTCGCCCGCGCGCACGCTGCGCAGGCCCAAGTCAGCAACGTCGAGTTCCTGCAGGGCTATCTGGAGGAACTCCCCCTGCCGGACGCCAGCGTCGACGTCGTCCTGTCCAACTGCGTCATCAACCTGGCCGCGGACAAGCACCTGGTGCTGGCTGAAGCCGCCCGGGTGCTGCGTCCCGGCGGCCGCTTCGCCGTGTCCGACGTGCTGGCCGACCACGATATGGGCGATGCCGTCCGCGCCGACCTCGCGCAATGGACCGGCTGCATCGCCGGCGCCCTGACCCGCGAGCAGCTCGCCCGAGCCCTCACCGACGCCGGCCTCGTCGATGTCGAGATCCGCGAGACCCACCGCGTGCACGATCACGCTTTCGCAGCCATCATCCGCGCCCGCAAGCCGCCGCACGCCTCGTGAACCAGCCCGGAGCACACGCGTCCCCCGGCCAGGTGGCGGTCAGGCCGCTGACCGAACCGCACTGGCCCGAGGTCCGGGAGATCTACGCGCGCGGCATCGCGACCGGCAACGCGACCTTCGACGACCAGCCACCCAACTGGGAGCAGTTCCGGGCCGGCAAACCGGCCGAGCACCGCCAGGTTGCCGTCGGCGCTGACGGTCGCACGCTCGGCTGGATCGCCGCCGCACCGGTCTCCAGCCGCTGCGTCTACTCCGGAGTGGTCGAGCACTCGGTCTACGTGCACCCCGCCGCGTCGGGACGAGGAGTCGGACGCATGCTGCTGGACGCGCTCATCAGCTCAACCGAGGCCGTCGGCATCTGGACGATCGAGTGCGGAATCTTCCCGGAGAACACGGCGAGCCTCGCCCTGCATCACCGCGCCGGCTTCCGCGACGTCGGCGTTCGGCGCCGACTCGGGCACATGACCCACGGCCCACACGCCGGCCAGTGGCGCGACGTGGTCCTGCTCGAACGGCGAAGCCCAACCGTCGGCACGAACCCGCACCAGTAGAGGTTCGGCCGTCGGGGCGGCTGAGGGGAGCCGCATCGGGCGTGGGTGTGTCAGGCGGACGTTGCGTGGTGTTCGGCGTACCGCTTGCGGGCGGCCTCGCCGGAGGTGCCGAGCATGCTGGCGATCGCGGCCCAGGACACGCCGGCGTCGCGGGCGGTGGCGACGGTCTGGGCAACTCTGCGCTCGGCGGCGGCACGGCCGGTGACGGCCTCACGGATGGCGTGTAGCGGTGCCGCGGTGCGGACGTCGTCGGGCTCGTGCTCCTCGAACCGGCGACCGAGCTCGTCGGCGTGGGCGAGGATCTCCTGCAGGCTCCTAGGCATGGTCATCTCCTCACGTACCTTCTCCGGGCGTTCATCGCGTGCACGATGACGGGGCCGTGATCGGTGTCGATGACACGATCTCCAGCAGCTGAGCTGATCGACTAGGTCCGATGATCATGGTGAACCCCTCGTCGAGGTCCTCATAGCTCACCGGGTGGTGGAACGCGTGGAGAATGTCATCGTCGGCGATGCCGTGCTTGCGGGCGCTGTCGACGATCAGCGGGGGCTCCACCAGTGCAACTTACATTGCCACCCCGACTCCGGCAACTTACGTTGCCAGTAGCGGCTGTTGCCGTCGCCGGTAGCCGGGACCCCCTCCCGGGCCGGCCCTCCACAGAGGTTTGCCATGGACGCACTGCTCGTCGGGTACGCCCGATGCTCGACTGATCAACAAGACCTCACCGCCCAGCGTGACGGGCTGGCCCGACTCGGCGTCACACCAGAACGGATCTACGTCGACCACGGCCTTACCGGCACCAACAGGGAGCGGCCAGGCCTGCGTGAGGCGTTGGCGGCCTGCCGCGCCGGCGACACCCTGGTGGTGACCAAGCTCGATCGGCTGGCCCGGTCCCTGCCCGACGCGCGGGCCATCGCCGACGAGCTCACGACACGGCAGGTCAGCCTGAACCTCGGCGGCTCGGTCTACGACCCGAATGACGCCATCGGGCGACTGTTGTTCAACGTGCTGGCCATGGTCGCCGAATTCGAATCCGACCTGATCCGCCTGCGCACCCGAGAAGGCATGAAGGTCGCCAAGGCCAAGGGCCGCCTGCGGGGCAAGCAGCCCAAACTCAACCGGCGCCAAGAGGCTCACCTCGCCTCCCTGATCGACAGCGGCGAATACAGCACCGCCGAGGTCGCCGAGCTGTTCAGCGTGGGCCCTCCACCGTCTACCGCGCCATCCAAAGGCAACGCGATGCCGCTCGCGGCGCCACCGCCCTCAGCGCCACAACAACCTGAGCTCCGCCCACGGTCGGGGTGTCCCGTACCCCACACCCACGCGGGACACCCCCGGCCCCGGCCCTCTCACCGGGACCCCGCGCCGCATGCGGGTCGGCGAACGGGACGGGCGTCAAGCTTGGTCGGCTCCACCGCCGAGGGCCGCCGGTAGGGCATCGAACCAGTCGAGGACGGCCTGCTCGTACCGGATCCCGAAGTCGAGGGTGAGCAGCTGATCAACGTCCGCGCCCGCGGCCAGGGCCGCCCGGTGCTCCGCCGCATAGCCCGCCAGCCGGTCGGCGTGCGTGCGCCGGTGACTCAGGACGAAGGAGCGCACCTGCGCGTCGGACAGGTGCCGCCGAAAGGCGAGTGTCAGCAGGAGGGGGTAGCGGATCTGCTCTGGCCCAGGCACCTCGCGGATCCACTCGCGGAACACCGTCCGACCCGCGTCGGTCAGCTCGTAGACACGCCGGTCCCGGGGTCCGGGCTCGGCCGCGGCGCGCACGAGTCCGTCGGCGGCCATCCCTGCCAACTCCCGGTACACCTGGCTGCGAGTCAGGCTCCAGAAGTCGCCGATGCTGCGCTGGGCAGTGGCGACGAGGTCCCAGCCGGACTGCGGCCCCTCGTGGAGGAATCCGAGCAGCGAACCGACCGTCGCGTTGACCGTCCGCCTCACCGACACCACCAGAGCTCCATACCGTGTCACCTTGACAGGCCACAGTGGAAGGTACAAGGTCGCGGGGTAGTCCACTGTGGAAGGTCGCCGTCATGTCATCGCTCCTGCTGCTCCACGTCACCGCCGGCGTCACTGGCCTGCTCGTTGGACCGGTCGCGCTGGTTGCGCGCAAGCAGCGAGGCAGGTGGCACGGGTCCTTCGGCCGCCTCTACCAGGCGTCGGTCGCCGTGCTGACCGCCACCACCGTCGGGCTCGTGCTTGCTGCCCCGACGGAACTGTGGTGGCTGGGCGTCATCGGTGCCGCGACCCAGGTCGCTGCGGCGACTGGGTGGTGGGTGCAGCACCGCCGCCGGCCCGGGTGGCTCCCCAGGCATGTGCGGCTGATGTGCGGCTCCTACATCTCGTCCGTCACCGCAGCGCCGGTGGTCAACTGGTCGAGCCCGCTGGCGTGGGTCCTCCCGACGCTCGTCGGTACCCCTGCCATCGAGTTGGCGGTGCGCAGGGTCTCCCGGCACC
This sequence comes from Mycobacteriales bacterium, assembly GCA_040902655.1. Classification (NCBI taxonomy): domain Bacteria; kingdom Bacillati; phylum Actinomycetota; class Actinomycetes; order Mycobacteriales; species Mycobacteriales bacterium. The sequence goes on along the minus strand of JBBDWV010000019.1, from coordinate 6,029 downwards.
GCCCGCGGCCGACGAGGCGGCCGCGACCCCAAACCGTGCCGGCGGTCGTCCCATGAGCGAGCAGCACAGACCAGGGGGCGACGCAGCCCCCGTGGTCCGGTCGGCGGACCGACGTGACCTCCCCCAGACCGTCACCGTGCTGACCGACGCGCTGCTACACGACCCCGCCTGGCAGCACGTCGTTCCGGACCGGTGTCAACGCGAGACGGCCCTGAGGTGCGTGCTCGCGGTGGCCGTGGCCGACGCGGGCGAGCAGGTCCGTGTGGCCGTCGATCCGCAGTCCGGGCAAGTGCGCGCCGTCGCCGTGTGGCAACGACCCGGGCTCTACCCGATGAGCACAGGCCGTGCGCTGCGCTGCCTGCCGAAGTTGCTGCCGCTGCTGCGCCTCGGCCGCGTCGCCCGTGACGTGCGTCGGTTCGGGACCGGCCTGGACGCGGCCTTCCCGCGAGAGCCAGTGCACTACCTGCAGGCTTTGGGGGTGACGCCGGACTGGCAGCACTTGGGCCTGGGGACCGTGATGCTGCAGGACGGGCTGGCCATTGTCGACGCGCCTGGCGGTCCTTGCTACCTCGAGACGGGAAACCCCGCGAACCTCCGCTGGTACGAGAAGCAAGGGTTCGCCAGCGATCCGCCGGGCGGTGCCGCGCTGTGGCCCGCAGGGCCGACGATGTGGCGGATGCAGCGGCCTGGTCTGCCGACGTCACACGACCCGAGCGTGATCCAGCCCCTCCGCGACCGGATGACGTTCGGCCTTCGGGACGACGCGGGTATGCCGGTGGCGCTTCACAACCAGCGACGCGGCGGGTCGGTACGGTCGGGAGGTGCCTGATCATCCTGACGCGGCGGAGCGCTACGGCGAGCGTGTGCTGGGTGCCGCTTCCACCGCCGAGGAGCGGCGCTTGGCTGCGATAGCTGAGGTGTCGGACGGCTGGACGCATCTTGTGCTTGGGCGGCTGGGCCTGCAGCGTGGGTGGCGTTGCTGGGAGGTCGGGGCGGGCAGCGGCACGGTGGCGGTGTGGCTGGCGGAGCAGGCCTTCGACGCCTCGCTTGACAGCGGGCAGGTCCAGGTCTTGGCGACCGACGTGGACATGCGCTTCCTCGAACGGCTGGAGCGGCCGGGGCTGCAGACTCTGCGGCACGACGTTGTGACGGACCCGTCACCGGCACCTGGGTTCGATCTTGTCCACGCCCGGTTCGTGCTTGAGCACCTGCCCGAGCGGGACACGGTGCTTGACCGGCTCGTGGCGGCGCTCGCTCCAGGCGGCTGGCTCGTCGTCGAGAGCTTGACCAGCTTCCCGGTGCAGGCGGCTGCGGACGACGACTTCCGGTCCGCGATGCTCGCCGTCGAGGCGGTGCTGGCCCGCACCATCGGCACCGACTGCACCTGGTCCCGACGCGTGCCGGTCGGTCTGCTCGACCGCGGACTGGTCGAGGTCGGCGCGGCGGCGACCCTGCCCCGTCACCGGCCTGGGCAACGCGTCCGCGGCCTGCTGGTCCCTGACCCTCGAGCAGTTGGCCCCGCGGATCATCGAGCTCGGACTGGCCACCCAGGACATCCTGGACCGAACGCAGTCACTGCTCGCTGACCCGCGATTTGGCAATCTTGGCCACGGCCTTGTCCGCATGGGGACGACGGCCCTCATCCTGAGCGGCCAGTGAAAGCCGCTCAGATCCCCACCCTGGTCCCGCTCGCTGATCCTCCACCAGGACGGGCTCAAATGCTGGGGCCTCACCCCCCTCGCGTCGCTCTGAGGGCATCGCCTGGAAGCCTCAGCACGTGCCCACCGTGATCAGCCGCTCATGACCGCGTCCAAGCGACAGGTGCGCGTCGTGCATCTGTCGGGTCCCGTATTCGACGCCCTGGCCGCGGGTGACCTACGCGCGGCTGAGGCCGCCAGCCCCGTCCCGCTCACTGCCTACGCCGCCGGGCCGGACTGGCGTGGGGTCTGGCGCATGCGCAGCGAGCAAGTCCACCGGGACCCCACCACAGCCGGATGGGTGACGGGCGTCATCTATGACGAGGACGAGCACCTGGTCGTGGGCAGAGCTGGCTTCCACGGCCCCCCGGATGACGCCGGCATGGTCGAGATCGGCTACGCCGTCGACCCCGCGCATCGTCGACGCGGCTACGCCCGCGCAGCGCTGGAGCTACTACTCGAGCGCGCCGCCGCAGAGCCTGCTGTGACGACCGTCAGGGTCACCATCAGCCCGGACAACACCGCCTCCTCGTCGCTCACCGCCCAGTACGGGTTCACCGAGGTCGGCGAGCAGCGGGACGACGGAGACGGCCTGGAACTCATCTACGAACGCACCGCCTGACGATCCCTTGCGGTCAGCCGTTGGGGCGAGCGAGCTCTCGCTCGACGGCCCGGCGGATCCACTGGGAGACGGATCGGTCGTCGTGGGCCGCGCGGTCGCGCAGCTGCTGCAGGACGTCCTCCGGGAAACGCACGGGGACCGGGGAGCTCAGTTTGGAGCGACGTCGGACACCGGGGCCTTGCGGCTCCTGGTTGACGGGGTCGGCGTAGAAGGCGTGCTCCTGCTCGGGTGTCAGGTGGGACGTCGTGTCGGTCATCGGTCCTCCCGGTAACGGCGGGCGAGGTGGTGGCTGGCGAGGTAGCAGCCGATCGGCCAGCACCGGCGGGGGTCACCCGACCGAGAGGGCGCGAGCGGCACGGTCAGGACTCGGCCGCCTGTCTCGGCCACCATCAGCCAGTGGGCTGGCGGCTTGGCGGGGTAGAAGATCGGGTCGCTGGCCCAGACGTCGGCCACGTCGTCCAGGCCCAACTTGGGGTGCTTGAACAGGTGTGCGGCTTGTTGATCTACTTCGAAGGGCCAGTCCTCGTCGAGGGCATCGACGTCGAGCAGGTCCACCCGGCGTACGGTACTACAACCGACTACTCATGACTACACTAATGTCCCGATTGACGTTCGACTAACGGGAGCCGGCTAGATCTTGCTCTTGTCGGTGTAGGTGTTGCGTCAGATGCTGGAGCAACAGCGCTGTGGCGGGCCACGTTTCGCGTCCCGGCTTCGTGAGGCTCCACGTCCTTCGCTCCGTCGCCGCGATGGAGATCGGTAGCTGGCGCACGCCAGGCACGTTCCGGGCGTCCGTGGGCACTATCGCGACGCCGTGCCCGCCGGCGACCATGTCGATCACGAGCTCGAGACTGTCGGCGCGATGTCTGATGATCGGGCGCCACCCGTCCAGCCCGCACAGCCGAGAGGCCAGCTCGTCGTCGTCCCGACCCCGCGAGTTGCAGATCCACGAGTGGCCGCGGAGGACGGCCAGGTCGGCTGACGTGCGAATCGCGTCGAGCGGCAGCTCATCGGCGGGAACGGCGAGGACCATAGGCGTGCTCCACAGCAGCGTGCGGGATTCCTCGTCGCCGGCGGGCATGAGACTGTAGTCGTAAACCAGGCCGACGTCGATCAGGTCGTAGGCCAGCAGTTGCCGGACCTCCACCGGCTCTTGCTCTTGCAGCTCCAGACAGACGCGCGGGTGACTGCGGCGCAGCGCGGCGGCCACCGGCAGCAGCCAGCGTCGAAGGGCGGTCGAGTAGCTCGCCACCCGGAGATTGCCGTGCGGGGCGGCCTCATTGCTCAGATCGACCTCAGCGGCGGCGACGGCCGCCAGGATGCCTTCGGCGTGCTCGGCGAGCCGTCGGCCGGCGGGCGTGAGCCTCACCCGCCTTCCGTCGGGCTCGATCAGCGTCGTCCCGACGTCTCGCTCGAGCGCGGCCAGTTGCTGGCTTACCGCCGAGGTGCCGCATTGCAGGAGGTCCGCGACGGCGCGCATCGTGCCCAGCCGCGACAGTTCAACCAGGACGCGCAGCCGCCGAAGGTCCATCACGACTGTGTAGCAGTTGCGGACGGTCCGCGCAGAACAATGCGGTGGACACGGACATCACTGCCACTGTGTGCTGACGCCGTGACGGTGCCCGCCCCCGCTCTTGCGATCCTCGCCATGCTCAGCGTCCAGCTCGGCGCAGCCCTGAGCGTCGGCCTGTTCGATGCGGTCTCGCCAGCGGGCACGGTATGGCTCCGGCTGTGCTTCGCCGGCCTGGTCCTTGTGGTCGTCTGTTGCCCGCGCCCGGCGTCGCTCAGCGGCATGGCGCGACGGTCTGTGCTGCTGCTGGGCGTGGCCAGCGCGGTGATGACGCTGGCGTTTATCGAAGCCGTCGCGCGGGTGCCGCTCGGGGTCGCCGTCGCCGTCGAGTTCCTCGGGCCGTTGGCGGTCGCCGCCGTGCGTAGTCCGCGACGAAGCGCGCTGACGTGGCCGACCTTGGCGCTGGTCGGTGTTCTGGGGCTGAGCGAGCCGTGGGGGGGCGAGGTCAACCTCGCTGGCATCCTGTTCGCCATGTTCGCTGCGGCTGGCTGGGCGGCCTACATCGTGCTCACCCAACAGGTCGGCGCCGCACTGCCCGGTATGCAAGGGCTGGCACTGTCGATCCCGCTCGCGGCGCTGATCGCCACGCCCTTCGGCGCGCCTGCCGCACTCACTGCTCTGACGCCGATGATCGCGCTGCAGTGTCTGGGGCTGGCGCTGCTTCTGCCGCTGCTGCCGTACGTGCTGGAGTTGCAAGCACTGCGCTGGATGACTGCGTCTGCTTTCGGCACGTTGATGGCGGTCGAGCCCGCGATCGCCGTCCTCGTCGGCTTGGTCGTCCTCATGCAGGTGCCGGCCCTCTGGCAGGTCGCCGGCATGGTGCTCGTGGTCATTGCGGGGATCGGCGCGGAGCAGCAAGCCCGACGGCACACGTCTACGCCGCTAGCCGTCGGAACGGCCTGACCCAGCAGAACGCAGAAGCAGCAGCGCGTCCGTCGACATGCTGGGAGTGAAAGGCACGTGGACATGGACGACCTTCGCGTGTGCTTTGTCGGCGACTCCTTCGTCGCGGGCGTAGGCGACCCCGAGCAGCTGGGCTGGGCCGGACGCGTCGCGGCGCGCACCCACTCCGCGGGGCGCCCGCCCTCGGAGCGCTCGTGCTCCGCGTCGTAGCCGCGACTCGAGGACGTGTCCGCCACGTACGGCCAGCTCAGCGTGGTCCCGAGGCGAGCCCTGGTGCCGCAGGATGACCCAGTGGCTATCGACCTGCCGCAGGTAGCCCTGCTGGGCAGTCCGCTGCTGGGCCCTGCCGTCTGGCGCTCCTGCGCGCACGCGCTCATCGACCGTGGCTGGGACGTGCGGGTGGTCCCTGGTCTGGGCCGAGCTCCCAGGGGTCCCGATGCCGTCATGGAGCACCTGTTGGACTCCCTGCCCGTCGGGCGACCGCTGGCGCTGGTCGCTCACAGCAACGCCGGGCTGTACCTGCCGGCCGTGTCCGCGGAGCGTCGGGTTCTGGCGAGGGTGTTCGTCGACGCGGCACTGCCGGCCGCTTCCGGCGCGACACCGCTCGCTCCACCGGGCATGCACGATTTCCTGTGCGGCCTGGTCGGGGCCAACGGGCTGTTGCCGCCCTGGACGGAGTGGCGGTCGGAGGAGGAGCTGGCCGCCCTGTTCCCCGACCCTGCGTCCCGCAGCGCCGTGGCCGCCGAGCAGCACCGCCTACCGCTGTCCTACTTCACGGCCACGCTGGACGCACCGGCCGGCTGGACCGACGGGCCTGCGGCCTACCTTGCCTTCGATGACACCTACCAGGTGGAGCGGGAGAGCGCCGAGCGCTGGGGGTGGCGCGTCCACACACTGCCGGGCGAGCACCTGCACCAGCTCGTGGACCCAGAGGGCGTCGCCGCAGCCGTCGACGGACTGCTGCGGCAGCAGCTGGACGTGCCGTGCACATAGCCGTCCCTCGCGCGGGAGGAGCCGACCGGAAGACGTCCCGCTGGTCCTTGGGCCTCCGGCGGCCACAGCGACCGCTTCGCGGGCACAGAAAGGACGTTCGCCGGCACGGCTCGACGGTCCGCCGGCGCGGCGTCCTCGCCCTGTCAGGCGGGCGGGACCCGCTCCTTCGACCTGAGCGCAAGCGGGCCCACCACGGCAATGACCGCGGGCAGCACGGCGAGCAGGGCGAGGGCGGTCGGCAGCG
>JBBDWV010000018.1:27285-35599 GCA_040902655.1 Mycobacteriales bacterium | reverse complement strand
AAACGATCATGAAATCAGGCGGCGGCCGGACCAGGCTGCAAAATCAGGGTCTGAGCGTCAGCTGTGGCGTTTGCGGCCAGGTGCCCGGCGAGGTACCCGCCGCGGCACCGTCCACCGCTCGAGGCTTCGTTTCCTGTGACGGTCGGCGGCCACGGCTCTTGAGTCCGCTCATCGGCCATGAGCAGACGGTTCGCTGCCTGCCGCGGTCACCCGTAGGGTCTCCGCGGTTGTTGCCGGACGCGTCAGATGACGATGACGGCGACACGTTCGTTGAGGGCTCCGAGACGGCCGTGTAGGTCTTCCCGGCGCCGGTCGCCATCTGCGCCAGCGAGCGGTCATACGGGCCCTCGCGCAGCGAGCGCTCGATGCCGGCAATAGCCACGGTCTGCGCCGGCCGCATCCCCTCCGGCCTCCCCGGCACCGCCGGCATCGTCTGCACGCGGCTTCGCCAGGTCGGCGCCGCCGGGCTCGTCTCCCGGTCCCGCAGCCAACGCGCGAGTGTCTCCGGCCGAGGAAATCCGGCGCAGCGGCGGGCGCGCCGCAGCGGTTCGAGGCCGTTGGTGAAGTGGGTCTCGCTGCCGCTGGCCTCGAAGACGAACGGCAGCCGTCCGTCGACCTCGACCGCGCGTCGGCGCAGCGACTCCGGCAGCCCCGTCGCGTACATCCCCGACTGCCACTGCACGCCCGACAGCGGCGTCCCCTCCGGCTTGGCCTCGATGACGCCGACGATCCGCTTGTCCACCCGCAGCAGGTAGCCACCCGACCGTGCCCCGGCGCGTGATCACCTCGCGCACGGCGACGCCGCGGCCGGAGATCAGGTCCTCTGACCCAGAAACGCGAGTAGCGGTTCGTTGGCGGAGCGAGCGAGTGGATGATCTTGATTGGGTGGCGGTGTTGCGGGGTGGGCACGGCGAATGGCCGGCTGTCGCGCCGGCTGGGCGGGGGTTCCACGGCCCCGGGTGGTTTCAGGTAGTAGGGACGGCGAGGCCGGAGTCAGCCGGGGCGGGGCAGTTGCTGCAGCCGCGGCAGCACGGTCGCCAGTAGCTGCTGGCCGGGTGGTAGGTGCAGCCAGGTGGTGCCGGCCCGGCGACTGAGTCGGGCTGGGATGTTGATGAGCTCGCGGCGTAGCCGGCTGATGGTGCGCCGGCCGCGGCCGTTGCCGCGGTCGATGCCGGACAGTTCTTGTAGCCAGGTTGACAGGGCGCAGGCCAGCAGCGCGGCCCACATCCAGAGGCTGTTCACCGCGTGAGAGCTCGAGGGTAGGTGCCGCAGCGCGGCGCCGTGCTTGCCGTCCTTGTTCAGCGCTTCGATGTCGGTGCGGTGCCGGTACCAGTGCTCGACGTCGGCGAGCTTCTCGTGGCTGCTGACGTCGAGGTTGGTCAGGATGAAGCTGTAGCCGAAGACATGGTCGAGCCGGCCCTCGAGCGCCAACGCGAGCTGCTCTTTGGGGATGGTGCGGCGCTTGCGGGCCCGTTCGGTCGGGATCCGGTCGGCCGGGATCCGGGTCCGCCGGGCGATGCACACCACCTGCTCGGCCGGCCAGGAACCGGGCAGGTAGTCGATCACCGCCAGCTCGGTGTCATCCATGCCGATCGCCGGAATCCACTGCCAGTCAGGCGGAAGGGCGGCGGCGGCGATGACCGGAGCGGTGCGTTTGGCGCCGATCGCGAACTGCACCCCACGCTGCACGCAGGCGTGCGCCAGCGCGCCGGCGAAGTAGCCGGCGTCCCAGCGGGCCCGGATGGTCTGCACCCCGTCGGGCAGCGCGGTGATCGAGCGGTCCAGCAGCTCGATGCAGTTGCTGCGCGGATCAGCCGCACCGGCCATCAGCTCGGCGGCCACCGGCACCCCGGCCTCGGCCCAGAACCCGATGTGCGGACGCAGGTTGCGCTGCCCGGTGTGGTTGTACTCCACCTGCTCCTTGTGCCGGCCATAGACCTCCACGTCGGTGGTGTCCCCATCGATCGTGGCGACCTTCAGCAACGCCGAGCGGCGCACCGGACCGACCAGGCCGGCCATCGTGGTGTTGATCTGCCCGATCGCGGTCTCGATCCCGCGCAGCTGCTGCTCACTCACCGAACCGGCGAGCGATCCCGGCCGCGGTCGTCGACGGCGGGGTCGGGACCGGTTCGAGCTGCTGCCCGGCGCTGTCGGTGCGGCGCCGGTCCAGACTCACCAGATGATCACCGCCGGTCAGCTGGCAGCTGGCCATCGCGGTCAGCACCTGCCCGCCGGTCAAGCCACGCCGTCGCTGCTTGACCGACCCGATGTGCCTGTCCAACGCGCCGGTCACCCCCAGCACCCGGTCCACCTCGCGGACCGCCTCCACCCCCGCGCACGGCGTCAGCCGACGGTCGGCCTGCCCGACCCGCACTCGACGCGCCCTACGCCGCCGCTTCCGTTCCGCCTTCGGACCGCGTACTCTCGCCACCTAACAGATGCCCTTCGACTCTGGTGAAGCTGGACTCTCGACAAGCCCAATCTTCCCAAGCCGAAGGGCATCTGGCTGTTCACGACGCGCCGAACACAGCCACTACTCGCGGATCTGGGTCTGAGTCGCTGTCGTGGACCAGCCAGCCAGCCGGCTGCCTGCAGCCGGGCGTCGATGCGCAGCCGTGCCCGCTGCTCCGCCGCCAGCTGCGACTCGTCCACAGCGTCCGGATTCTCCACAGTGCCGCCGAAGGTCGTGCGCCCGCCGCTGCCGCGCGGTGCCCCTTGATGACATGTCGGAGCGAGGGAACACGAAGTCGCATGACGACCATCCCGGTGGGGGTGACCCTGCCCCGGACGGATGGCGCATCGAGCACCTCGACGCTGTTCCGCATGTCTGGCTCGAGCTCGTCGAAGGCAGCATTCACCTTCTCCCCACGCCGACGGCGGAGCATCAGGCCCTCGTCCGGGCGCTCGCCATGATGCTGTCCGCCACGACGGCGCAGGTGCAGGCGCAGCCCGACGTCGTCCTCGACAGCAGAACTCGACTGCGACCTGACCTGGTCGTCGTGAACGAGCCGGCCATCCAACCCGTGGGCAGCGCGATCCGTCTCGTCATCGAGGTCAGCGAGCACACGACGCAACTCGTCTACCGCACGCTGCGTCCGGCACTGTGGTGCGACGTCGGTCGACTCACTTCTGTCGGCTCGAGCTCGATCCGCTGGTCCGGCTGCGGTTCCAGCTCGCCGATCTGCTCGCCCGAGGCTTCGCCGCCCTGGTCGAGTACGGGTGAGCCACACCTGCGATCCTGACCGTCAGGCACCACGACACCAGGAGGACCCGCGAGCATGACGACCAACGGCGAGAAGGCGTACGAGCTGCACAAGGCGGCGATCGGCGAGTCCGAGGGCAGCGGCGATTGGGTGGAGATCACCCAGGAGCGGATCAACGCCTTCGCCGACGTCACCGAGGACCACCAGTTCATCCACGTCGATCCCGAGGCATGCGCGACCCTGTCGCCGTGGGGCGTGCCGATCGCGCACGGCTTCCTGACGCTGTCGCTGCTCACGTACCTGTCCGCGTCCGTTCCGACCCCGGGCGAGCGGCTCGAGGGCATCGTCATGGGCGTCAACTACGGCTTCGACAAGGTGCGCTTCGTCAACCCCGTCAAGGTCGGCTCGAAGATCCGGGCCACCAGCGTGCTGTCGGCGGTCGACGCCAAGGACCCGAACACCCTGCAGGTGACCAAGACGCTCACGGTCGAGATCGACGGCGAGAGCAAGCCGGCGCTGGTCGCCGAGTGGGTCACCCGTCTGGTCTACGGCTGAGCCGTCGCACGGTTGAGCGGGCCGCCGCTCAGCGGTGCAGCGACCCCACGGCCGCCACCGGTAGGCCGGTCGTGTGGCAGACCCAGAAGGGATCCGGGCCGAGATCGGGCTCGACGAACAACGCGTGCCGTCCGGCCTCGGGGCAGCTCGGCTCGGTGCAGGGGGGCCAGCCGGGATCGACCGCGTGCACCGCCTCCTGGGCGTCCTGAGCCAGCAGGCCGAGGACGTGCTCGGCACCCTCCGGCCACTGCGACAGCCACCAGCGACGATGCTCAGCGGCCGCATCGAGCGCCGGCTGCCATCGCTGATCGCCGAGGTCCGCCGCGACAGCCGCCTGCGCGGTGGCCACCGCATCGCTCACTGCACGCCGGGCAGGGAGCGGGACAGGAAGGCCGCCGCCCGTCGGGTGGCGTCCAGGTCGGCCCACGGGTGGCCCCGTCCCTCGACGACCTGCAGCCGCAGGCCCCCCTCCCCGCTGCACCCGACGTGGTCGGTGACCGAGGTGGTACCCACCCGGAAGGTGGTGGCCGGCGTGCAGCTGCCGGCCGCGGCCACCCGCTTCAGCGACTCGCGTACCGACGGCGGCGCGATCCCGAGGATCGGCACGACCTGTCGGCTGCCGTCCAGCGGCACCGTGGTGTCACGGTCGCCGTTGAGAGCCAGCATCTTCGGGGTCCGCGACAGGCGCGGGCAGTCCGCCACGAGCGTCCCGGAGACGGCGACGACCGCGGCGGCGCCGAAGGCCGGGGTGCAGGCCAGCCGCCAGGCCATGAAGGCGCCGACGGAGTGGCCCAGCACCGCGGTCCGGCCGGCGTCGGCCCCGGAGCGCCGGACCGCGTCAGCGCGCATCGCGGTCACCGCCGCGACGTCGTCGATGCCCTCCTCCTGCGGCCGCCCGCAGCAGGAGCCGGCGTTCCAGTTCGCGGCGTACGTGCCCGCGACCAGCACCGTCAGCCCGTGGTCGCGGAAGGCGTCGAGGCCGTACCGGTCGTACTCGGTGCGCAGGTTGGTGTTCGCCGCCGGCAGCACGAGGAGCAGACCGGCGGGTCCGCGTGCGGGCACCCGTCGCGCCGGCGCCAGCAGGTAGGGCCGCTCGTGCCCGCCGCTGCGCACCGAGAACCGCGCCGCCCCGGTGGCGTCCGCGCCGGCCAGGGCGATCGGCTTCGCCGCCACGAGCCGACTCCCTTCGAGCCCGGTGCCGTCCGACGTCGGCGGCAGCGGCGCGGGCCGCGGCCACTTCCACGGCGTGGTCGGGGCGGTGCGCTGGTCCGTCGCCGCGGGTTCCTGCTCCGAGAGCCGGTCGTCGGGCGCACCCGAGCAGGCCGCCGTCACGAGGGCGACGGCGGCCAGGGCCGCCCCCATCCGATGTCCGGACGTCGCGCGCATGCCTCCCAGGTTGCCAGACGCAAACCGGCCCGCCCAGGGGCGCCCGGGCCACATCCCCGTGTCAGCGCGCATGATCAACGCCAGAATTCCTCACTTTCCGAGGAAGGGAAAAGTGAGGAAGTCCGGCGTTGATCAACGTCAGCGGAGCGCGGAGTCCACCCGCCGCGGAGTCCACCCGCCGCGGGGGCCACAGCCACCCGCCGCGGGGGCCACCCGCTGCTCCCCTCAACCCCCTGCGAGCACGTCGTCGGCGTCGACGATCGTGTAGGCGTAGCCCTGCTCGGCGAGGAACCGCTGGCGGTGCGCGGCGTACTCCTGGTCGAGCGTGTCCCGGCTGACGACGGAGTAGAAGTGCGCGGTACGGCCGTCCTGCTTCGGGCGCAGCACCCGGCCGAGGCGCTGCGCCTCCTCCTGCCGGGAGCCGAACGTCCCGCTGATCTGGATCGCGATGGTGGCCTCGGGCAGGTCGATCGAGAAGTTCGCGACCTTGCTGACCACCAGGCCGGGGATCTCCTTGCGGCGGAAGGCGTCGTAGAGCCGCTCCCGCTCGGCGTTCTTGGTGGAGCCCTGGATGACCGGCATGTCGAGCGCCTCCCCGACCTCGTCGAGCTGGTCGAGGTAGGCGCCGATGACCAGCACCTGGTCGTCGTGCCGCTCGACCAGCTTGCGGATCACGGCGATCTTCGTGTGGGCGGTGGAGGCGATCCGGTAGCGCTCCTCCGGCTCCGCGGTCGCATAGGCCAGCCGCTCCGCGTCGGTCATCGTCACCCGCACCTCGGTGCAGTCCGCCGGCGCGATCCAGCCCTGGCTCTCGATGTCCTTCCACGGGGCGTCGAAGCGCTTGGGTCCGATCAGGCTGAAGACGTCGCCCTCGCGGCCGTCCTCGCGCACCAGCGTCGCGGTCAAACCGAGCCGCCGCCGGGACTGCAGGTCCGCCGTCATCCGGAACACCGGCGCCGGCAGCAGGTGCACCTCGTCGTACACCACCAGGCCCCAGTCGCGGGCCCCGAACAGCTCGAGGTGGGCGTACTCGCCCTTCCGCTTCGTCGTCATGATCTGGTAGGTCGCGATGGTGACCGGCTTGATCTCCTTCTTCTCACCGGAGTACTCGCCGATCTCCTCCTCGGTGAGCGAGGTGCGCTTCAGCAGCTCGCTCTTCCACTGCCGGCCGCTGACGGTGTTGGTGACCAGGATCAGCGTGGTGGCGCCGGCGCGGGCCATCGCCGCCGCACCGACCAGCGTCTTGCCGGCGCCGCACGGCAGCACCACCACGCCCGACCCACCGTGCCAGAAGCCGTCCACCGCGAGCGACTGGTAGTCGCGCAGCACCCAGTCGTCCTGCTTCAGTGCGATCTCGTGCGCCTCGCCGTCGACGTAGCCGGCCAGGTCCTCGGCCGGCCAGCCGACCTTGAGCAGCGCCTGCTTGAGCCGCCCGCGTTCGGAGGGGAAGGCGAGGCAGGTCTCGGGGTCCAGCCGCTGCCCGAGCATCGGGCTGACCTTCTTGTTCCGCACGACCTCCTCGAGCACCGCGCGGTCGGTCGTACGAAGGACCAGTCCGTGGATCGGGTCCTGTTCCAGGCGCAGCCGGCCGTAGCGGTCCATCGTGTCGGCGACATCGACGAGCAGCGCGTGTGGCACGGCGTAGCGGCTGAACCGCACCAGCGCGTCGACGACCTGCTCCGCGTCGTGCCCCGCGGCGCGGGCGTTCCACAGGCCCAGCGGGGTGAGCCGGTAGGTGTGCACGTGCTCGGGCGAGCGCTCGAGCTCGGCGAAGGGCGCGATCGCCATCCGGCACTCGGCGGCGAGCGGGTGGTCGACCTCGAGCAGGAGGGTCTTGTCGGACTGGACGATCAGCGGGCCGTCGGGAGGGTTCACCACAGCAGTGTCCAACGTATGGCGGTGGGCGTCTGATCCCTGCCGGTGATTCCCTCCCGGTGCTCCACGGCCTCCTGGTGATCCACGCGGAGTTGCAGGTGCTTCGAGACTCCGAATCCACCTTGGATTTCGCGTGGATCACTGGCGGGGCACGACGGCGAGGTACGCCGAGGTCGGCCGGACCGGCCGGACTGGCCGGACCGTCAGCCGACGTCGGCGACGCCCGTGACCCGGTGCAGCGCGAAGGTGCGGTCCTCCTGGCGCACATGGTCCCAGGCGGTCACGAAGCCGCCCTGCACGCCCCGTGGCTCGACGACGCGGGACGTGGCGCGGCCCTGCGCATCGACGTAGCCCAGCCACACCTGGCGGCGCTCGCGCGCCGCGGCCTGCAGGAAGGCCAGCGTGTCGGCGGTCGACGAGTGGGTCGTGGTGACCGGTGCCCGGCGGGCCGCCCGCGCCGCGAGGTCGCCGGCCCGTAGCGCGGTGACCGCGAGCGCAGCCTGGGCGGCGTCCAGCCCGCCCTCGTGGTGGCGGTGCGGCCGCGGGCGGACGGCGGTGCGCCGCGACTCGGGCCGGGCGAGCAGCAGTGCGCCGTCCGGTGCCTCTGCCGCCGGGGCGTAGCCGGCGGACCGCAGCAGCTCCAGCACCATGTCGACCGGCGAGCTGCTCACAAGCACCGTCGGCGCCAGCCGGCGCAGCCGCAGCGGGCCGACCCGCTTGGCGGCCAGCACCTCCGACAGCAGCGTCTCGTCGTCGCAGCGGACGTAGCTGCTCGCGACGCCGACCCGCATCCGGCCGTGTCGTCGCGCCACGTCGTCCACCAGGTAGGTCAGCGACTGCGGGACAGACGTGCGCGAACGGGTCCGGAACAGCTCGTGCAGGTCGCTGGCGCTGCGGCCGGCGTCCAGCGCCCGCCGTACGGAGGCGTCGGTGACGCGGTAGACGGTCGCGCCGCCGGTGGACTCGACGTCGGCGACCAACGCCAGCTCACGCGCCAGCTGCCGCTCCAGCGGTCCGGGGGCGACGACGGTCAGGTCCGGCTGCACCAGCACGGAGTCCAGTGGGTCGGGCAACCGGTCGGCGAGCAGCCGCCCGGCGGAGCTCTGGTCGCCCGTCAGCAGTGCACGCGCCGGTGCCGACAGGCCGCCGCGCCCGGTCAGGCCGAGTGTCTCGGCCTCCTCGAGCGTCCAGCGGTGCACGAGGTCGCGCAGCCGTCCGCCGCGCCGGGGCGCCGACCAGACCAGTCGCGGGGGGGGGGGGGGGGGGGGGGGGGGGGGGGGGGGGGGGGGGGGGGG
>JBBDWV010000018.1:0-27275 GCA_040902655.1 Mycobacteriales bacterium | reverse complement strand
CCCCCCCGGGGGGGGGGGGGGGGCCGGTGCCGGGCGCGAGCGTCCCGAGCAGCTCCAGGACCCGCCGGCGCTCCGCGGGGACGCCCGGCCGTTCCAGCTCCGGCCCGAGCGGCGCGAGCACCTTGTCGCGGTCGTCGCGCTCCCCGGCCAGCCCGGCCAGCCGGGGCATCGCCAGCCAGGCGCTCACCAGCGCCGTCCAGCGCGCTTCGGGCGGTGCGGCCAGCCAGCCGTCGAAGGCCGTCGTGGGAACCCATTCGGGTTCGGCACCGGGGGTCGCGTCGAGCAGCCCGGCAGCCGCGGCGACCTCGACGAGCAGCGCCACCGTACGTTCCGGCAGGTCGAGCTCCTTCGCGCTGCGCTTGAGGTCACGCACTCCGAGCCCGCCGGCGCGCAGCACCGACGGCGGGTTGGCCGCCCAGGACTCGAGCAGCGCCTCGAGCTTGGCCACCGCCTCGGCGGCGCTGCGCGCGGCGGTCGGATCCGTGCCGGTGGTGGCGGCGGCCGCGAGGGGCGGCGGTTCGGGTGACAGGGCTCCGAGCGCGCGCCCGCCGCGGACGAGCAGCCCGACCTCGCGAGGTAGCTCGACGGTGTCGTTGTCGACGGCCACGAGCAGCCCGCGGGCGAGCAGCCAGCGGACCGGGGAGCCGGCTGCGCCGGGCAGGCTGCGCCGGCGGGCGTCCTTGACCTGTCCGAGCGGCGGGCCGGCTGCCAGTGTGTCGAGCACCCGCCGCTCCTCCTCGCCGCACGACGCGAGCAGGGAGCCGAGCCGTGCCCGGTCGTCGAACAGCTCGCAGATCCCGCCGGACCCGGACACCCCGAGCGTCGCTGCGACGGCGGCGAGATCCGCGGGCTGCAGCCGCGCCAGCAGGGTCGCGACCGGCCGCCCGAGGCCGGCGGCAGCCGGCGCGACCACCTCCCGGACCGGGCCCACGACGTGCAGGGCCGAGAGCGGGCCCCACAGCAGCGCGAGGCCCTGCAGCCGTGCGAGCCCACGCTCGACCTGCGCGTCCGTGGCAGCCGCACCGACCAGGCTTTCCAGGGCGCCGTACGACGTGGGGTTCTCGCTGCCGGAGGCCAGCACCAGGCCGTCGAGCAGCGCCAGGGTGAAGGCGTCGAGCTGCTCGAGCGCCCGCAGCACCGACAGTCGTACGGCGGCACGCGCCGCCAGCACACCGACGTCGGGCGGGACCGGGACGGCCAGGTCGGGACGGGCCACCAGGAGAGCCGCGAGGCGCTCGTCGGGCCAGCTGCGCAGCCAGTCCGCCAGGCTGCGGGCAGCGGAGTCCATCCGGTCCAGGCTAGTCGCCGGTGTCACGCCCGGCAGGTCGGGAAGGTCGACGGCATGACGAACCCGGACGACGACCTGCTGGTCACCTCCGAAGGCGTGGACGAGGGGTCGGCCGCCTCGGGCGCCGAGGATGCCGGCTCCGGCGGCGCGCCGCGCGCGGGCGCACGGACGGCGCCGCCCGCAGCTCCGGCGGAGGCGCCGGTCGACACCGACTCCGCCGAGTCGCGCCGGGCCCGTACGCGCAGCGGGACGGGACAGCAACTGGAGGCGGGGGAGGGCTGAGCCGCCGTACTGTGCCGGGCGTGCGACCGACCGACTCCGCCCGACCGGACTCCGCCGACCCACAGCTGGACGCGCGGCTCGGTGCCCTCGAGGCGACCCTGCGACCGCTGGACGGGCTGCTCGTCGCGTTCTCGGGCGGCGCCGACTCGGCCTTCCTGCTGGCCGCCGCGGTCCGGGTGCTCGGTGTCGACCGGGTGGTCGCCGCGACCGCCGTCAGCCCCTCACTGGCCGCCGCCGAGCTGCCGGCGGCTCGCACGTTCGCGGCCTCGCTGGGGGTGCGGCACGTGACACCGGGCACCGACGAGCTCGCGCGGGAGGGCTATGCCGCCAACGGTGCCGACCGCTGCTTCCACTGCAAGGCCACGTTGCTCGACACGCTGCGGCCCCTGGCGGCGCACCTCGGGCTGGCCGCCGTGGCGACCGGCACCAACGCCGACGACGCGGTGGCCGGCTTCCGGCCCGGCCTTCGGGCGGCCGCCGAGCGCGGCGCGGTGACCCCCCTGCTCGACGCCGGGCTGACCAAGGCGCAGGTCCGCGCGGCCTCGCGCCGGTGGGGCCTGGTCACCGCGGACAAGCCGGCGCTGGCCTGCCTGGCGAGCCGGATCGCGTACGGGCTGCAGGTGACGCCCGCAGGCCTGGCGCGGGTGGACCGGGCGGAGCGGGCACTGCGGGACCACCTCGGAACCGTCGTCGACCTGCGTGTGCGCGACCTCGGTGGCGGGGCGGCGCGGGTCGAGCTGGACGGCGCCGCGTTGGCCCGGTGCGACGAGACCGCGCTGGCGGTCGTGCGCGTCGCGGGCTTCCAGTCCGTGACCGCCCGGGAGTTCCGCTCCGGATCGATGAACGACGTCCTAACGGGCGGACCGGCGGCGGGCGCGGGCGCCCCGTAGCAGCCCCAGCAGGGAAATCCCCAGCCCGACCGGCATCAGTGAGGCGAGCAGCGTCGACCACAGCGGGGCGTCCTCGCGCCCGAGCAGGTAGGGCACCAGGACCGCCAGCACGCCGAGGACGCCCAGGCCGAACAGCAGCGCACCGGCGCGGACCAGCCGCTCCCCGGGCTGGGCCCGGCCCGAGCCGGCGTGTCGGGCGCTCACCGCACCACGACCGCACGCGGCGAGGTCGCGGCCACCGTGCCGCTCCCGCGCCACACCGCCCGCCAGACCGTCGTGCCGCGGGCCGTGGGGGTCCAGGACAGGTCGAAGTACGTGTCGTACGCGCCGCCGCGCAGCGGGGCCAGCCGCGCGGTCCGCCAGGACCCGTCCGGGCGGCGGACCTGCAGGCTGATGCTGCTGCCGGGCTGCCGGGGTCGCACGACCCCCTTCAGCCGCACCGGCTGCCCGGCGCGGGCCTGGCCGCGGGTCGGCAGGTCGAGCGTGACCTGCACGGCCGGGGAGGGATAGGCGGAGGCGAGCTCGGGGGTCAGCGTCGCCGCCAGGAAGCGCAGGCTGGCGGGCCAAGCGACCATCTGGTAGCCGCGGGCGTGCAGGGTGCCCGGCAGTATCTGCACCCGGCTGGGCACCCCGTTGCGGCTGAGGGCAGCGTCCATGACCCACGCCTGCCGCGGGTCGATCTGCTCGTTCTCGCTGCCCAGCGCGAGCGTCGCCGCGTGCCCGGGCGTGATCGCCGCGGCAGGCGAGCCGCTGCGGTAGGCGTCGGGGCAGCCGGTCGGGTCGCAGCCCATCAGATCGCCGACCACCTTGGCCGACAGGGCGCGGTAGGTGCAGCCCGTCGCGGCCGCGCACCCGCCGGAGCTCGGCTGCTGGGTCAGCCCGGCCAGGTCGTTCACGCCGGACCAGGTGACGACCGACCGCAGCGGCTCCCGCCCGGAGCCGGCCTGCCCGAGCAGGGCGGCCAGCTGCCCTCCGGCCGAGTCGCCGATGGCCCCGATCCGGTCGACGTCGATGCCCAGCTCGGTGGCACGGCCGCGGAGCAGCGACAGGGCAGCCCTCGCGTCGTGGAGCTGCGCCGGCCAGGCCGCGGCGGGCGCCAGCCGGTAGTTCAGCGAGACAGCGGTCCAGCCCCGCTCGCGCACCAGCTCGACGGCCTCGCGCTCCCACTCGGTGCTGTCGCCGATCTGCCAGCCCCCGCCGTGCACCAGCAGGACCGTCGGCCGGGGTGGCAGCGGCCCCTGTTCGGGCGTGAACACGTCGACCGTCTGCTGCAGGCCGGCCGAGCCGTACGCCAGCGTCCGTCGTACGACGCCCTCGGCGACGAGGAACGGTTGTTCGAGCGGTGGCGCGAGGCCGGGCGTACGAGAGGGGGCGGGCGCCGGTGACCCGGTGCCGGCCGTCCCGGCGGTGCCGGCCGGCAGGATCCCGACGACGACGAAGGCGCAGGTGAGCAGCCCGACGACCAGGGCGCACCGAGGACGGGCTCGTCGCACGCCGCACCTCCTGCTCGTCTCCGGACGTGCCGAGCGTAGATCTCGAGGGCCGGGCCTCGTGCGGCACGTAACCTGGGACCGTCATGCCCCACCGACCCGACGAGGTTCCGTGCCCACCGGCAAGGTCAAGTTCTACGACAAGGACAAGGGCTTCGGCTTCGTGTCCCGTGACGACGGCGGCGACGTGTTCGTCCCGAAGTCGGCGCTGCCGCCCGGGACCGACGGGCTCGAGGCCGGCGTCCGGGTGGAGTTCGGTGTCGCCGCCGGCAAGCGCGGGGAGCAGGCGCTGGCGCTGGCGATCCTGGACGCCCCGCCCACGCTGGCGGCGGCCCGCCGTGCACCGGAGGAGCTGCAGGGGATGGTCGAGGACCTGATCAAGCTGCTCGAGGCGCGGGTCCAGCCGTCGCTGCGCCGGGGCAAGCACCCGGATCGCGACGCCGGCGCCCGGGTCGCCCAGATCCTGCGGGCGGTCGCGGACGAGCTCGAGGGCTGACCTGCCCTACACGCCTGCCCTACGCGCGCGGGATCAGCTCGAACTGCCACTCGCCGGTCGGCTGCTGGGCCGGGTCCAGCGTCTGGACCACCAGCATCAGCCGACCGCCGGGGGCCAGCCCCGGCGCAGTGAAGCTGAAGTAGTGGTTGTCGACGATGGTCGGCGACGTCTGCGGGCTGTCCGGGGAGTTCGGGTCCACCAGGGTGAGCTGCCAGCTGCGATCGGTCAGCTCCTTGTCCACGTCGACACCGATTTTGTCGCCGGCGCGCACGGACAGCCGGGTCGCCCCCTCGTGGCGGGTGGCGCAGGTGCCGCTGTCGAGGGTGCTGCCCTCGTCGAAGCAGAACGCGACGGCCTCGGCGTAGACGCTTTCGCCACCGCTGACGACGGTCACGAGCGGCGCGGGCTTCTCGCAGGCGGTCAGCGCGGCGAGCGCGAACGTCGCGGAGGCGGCCGCGAGCAGGCGGCGGCGGGCGGTCATCGGTGCTCCGGATCAGGTCGGGGGCGGCGTCTGGGAGACTGCTCCTGTGCCAGGTGTGCGACGCAGGTTGCGGGACGTCGGGAAGAAGGTATCCGGCGTGCTGGCCGGACCACGCGACCAGTCCCCTCGAGGGGCCGGCGACGCGCCGGTCCCGTTGCCGCCGCCCGCCGTGTCCGCCCCCGCCGCTTCCGAGGAGCCTGCTGCCGTGATCAGTGCCGAGACCGACCGGCCGCCGGCGGACGGACTCGACCGCGCCTGCGCCGCGGCCGTTGAGCTGGCCCGGGCCGCCGCCGTGGAGGTCGCCGGGACCGCCGTCGGGGAGCACCTGGGCACGGAGCCCGAGGTCGTCCCGGTCGACGGCGGACGTGTCGTCACGCACTCCTTCGCCAGCACCGATCCCGCCTACAGCGGCTGGCGCTGGGCGGTCACCGTCGCCCGCGCCGAGGACGCGGAGCAGG
This sequence comes from Mycobacteriales bacterium, assembly GCA_040902655.1. Taxonomy (NCBI): domain Bacteria; kingdom Bacillati; phylum Actinomycetota; class Actinomycetes; order Mycobacteriales; species Mycobacteriales bacterium. The sequence continues at coordinate 21,890 of JBBDWV010000018.1, read as the reverse complement.
TCACCGTGGACGAGGTGGTGCTGCTGCCGGGCAGCGGCGCGCTGCTGGCCCCCGCCTGGGTGCCGTGGAGCGAGCGCGTCCAGCCCGGCGACCTCTCGCCCGGGGACCTGCTGCCTCCGAGCAAGGACGACCCGCGGCTCGTCCCGTCGTACGCCGATGTCGACGCCGAGCCGCTGCCGTTCGACCTGCACCGCGAGCTGGGCCTCGGCCGGCCGCGGGTGCTGTCGCTCGAGGGTCGCGCCGACGCCGCCGAGCGCTGGTACGACGGGCCGGCCGGTCCCGACGCCCCGATCGCCAAGGCCGCTCCGGGCCGCTGCGCCGACTGCGGCTTCTTCGCCCCGTTGGCCGGCGGGCTCGGGCGCTTCTTCGGCGTCTGCGCCAACGCTCTGGCCCCTGACGACGGTCGCGTCGTGGCGCTGACGCACGGCTGTGGCGCGCACAGCGAGACCGTCGTCGGCACCGTGGAGTCCAGTTACGCCGGGATGGCCGTCGTGGATGACGAGTTCGAGGTCGTCGAGACCGCCGACGTGCCCGAGGACGCCACCGTGCCGGGCACCGCGGAGTCGCCGCTCGACGAGATCGTCCTGGACCTCGAGAGCTCCTGAGGGACGACCCGGTGGTCGACCTCCCGCCGCTCGGGCTCCGTGTCGGGCACCCGGAGGCCACCCGCCCGTTGCTGCTCCGCCTCGGCATGGTCGACGCCGAGCCGCGGGCGCTGCTGGAGGACCCGCGCGTACGCGCCGCCGTCGAGGCCGCGGCCGACGAGGAGGAGCTGGCCGCGATCGTGGCAGCGGTGCTGTCCCTGGTCGGTGCCGCGGGCCTGCGGCCGGGCGAGCTGCCGTGGCTGGCGACGCTGCCGCTGCCGGACGAGGACGGCGGCTGGCGGCCGGCGGGAGAGCTGTTGCTGCCGGCCGGGCCGCTGGCCCGGCTGGTCGACCGGGACGCCGGCGTCGGGGTGGTGCGTACCGGCGTGGCGCACGAGGACGTGCTGGTGGCGGTGGGAGTGATCCGCGGCTTCGCCACGCTGCTGGTCGAGGACGGCAGCGAGGGCGTCGACGGCCTGGAGGACTGGCTGGCCTCGCTCGGACCGGACGAGGAGCCCGGGGTCGTCGTGCGCGACCTCGACCTCGTCCGCGACGACGCCTGGCCCCAGGCGCTCGAGATTCTCGAGTCGGGCGGGCTGCTCTCGCTGCCCTACGTTCGCTGGTGGCTCGCCGACACCCCGGTGCTGTCCGGCCGTCGGCCGCGCGAGCTGCGGGTGCCCCGGTCCGACCCGCTGCTCGTGGGGCTCTACGAGGACGCGCCCGGCGACCCGCAGCAGGCGATGTTCCTCGGCGCCCGCAGCTCGCTGGTGGAGGTGCTGGCCGACGACCCCGACGACGTGCTGGACCGGCTTGCGTCCGACCGGGCGCTCGGTCGCCGGCAGGTCCGCGCGCTGCACGCGGCACTGGCCAGAGCCGAGGTGCGGCCGCCGGTCGCGGTGCGCGCCGTGCTCGACGGAGAGCTGCAGGTCGTGCCCGCCGAGGATGCCGTGGTCGTCGACCGGCCGGACCTGCTCGCGCGCATCGCGCCGTACGCCGTGGTGCCGGTGCCGCTGGACCTCGCTCGGGCGCTGGCCGGGAGGCTGGACCTGGCGCTGGCGTCGGAGGTCGTGCCCGCGGTCGCTGTCGAGTGCGCCGGGGGACGTCCGTGGGACGCCCCCGGGGCCGACGCCCGGGTGTGCCGCCACGACGTGCTGCGCGTGCACACGGCCGGCGGGCAGCCCGTCGAGGTGGTGTGGGTGCACGAACCAGGTGTCGACCACGTGGTCGGTCCGGAGGGTGAGTCGCGGGCCCTTGCCTGGCGGCTGGGGCACTGGGGAGGGCGGCACGAGATCCTCACCCGGCTGCGCGGAAACGCCTCGGACGCGGAGGCGGACCTGGACGAGGTGTGACGTCCCGCAGCCAGAAGTCCGACGGGCCTATCCGGAGCGCGTGCGCCGGAGCACCCAGACCCCCGCGGCCACGTGCCAGACGTCGACCACGCCGAGCCCCAGGCGCTGCAGGCCGCCGCTGAACCCGAGCAGGCTGACGGTGCCGACCAGGGCGACGACCGAGACCAGCCCGACGCCCTGGGAGGCGGTTGCCGCCCGCCCGTGCCCGCCTCGCCGGAGCGCGCCCGCGGCGACCAGAGGAGTGAGCGCCATGGCGACGTAGCCGACACCGGCCGCGACCGCGTGCAGCGAGTCCTGCAGTGCGACGCCCTCCCGGCTGAGCGGGAGCAGTGCCACCGCCAGGGTGGCCAGCCCGGCGACGGTGACTGTGCGGCCCACAGTCCGGCTGCCGAGTTCGTGCGCCAGCACCCGCGCCCAGACCGGCATCAGCAGGCCGAAGGCGACCAGACCGGTGGTCATGAGGGTCCTCGTCGGCGCTCCCTCGCGGGCCAGCTGGCTGATCGCCTGCCCGATGGGGTCGTAGCCGCTGGTCTGCAGCCCGCCCACCAGCCAGGCGCCCACGAAGGCGACCGGAGCCGCGATCCCGCACAGCGCGCCGACTGTGCGGCTGATGTCCATGGCCAGAGCGTGTCAGGCGCTTTGGGGAACACGTGCGGCGGCTGGTGCCAAGATCAACCGGGCCCTGTGGAAAACCGAAACATGCCGGACAGTGGCAATTTCGCGTAGGACGGGGTTGAGGGCGGGGTGGCCGGCCCGGGTGGCCGATGTCGATGCCCGTAAGCTGCACACCGCACCCAGGACACCGTCCCGGTCTGCAAGCAGAGCCACCACGACCTGCACAACACGGGCCTGACCCTGACGCTCCGGCTCGAGGACGGCCGCTACCTCAACCAGCACGGCTGGACGACGGCCCCTCCGGATAACCACCCACGGCACCGCGGGCTCCCGCGCCGCACCGCCACGCCATGGGACCCGGCGGACCGGCCGAACCGGCGGTCGCAGGAACCAGGTCGGCCACACCGGACAGTCACCGCGACGGGCCCGCACAATATCTCCGCCGACCGCCGAATCTCCGCCGACCGCCTCGTCGCCGCCGTAGTAGGGCAACCCACGCTCCGGCCACGAAGATGCTGTCGCGCGAGTGGTCCGCAGTGCCCTTCAGGCGGCGGGGGCGCTGTCGCGGGTGTTCGGCGCGGACCGGTCGGCGACGACGCGCGCGCCGCTGATGTACTCGGCCGTGCGGTGCGCCAGAGCCATGCAGGTGAGCATGGGGTTCGCACCGGACGCCGTCGGGAACGCGCTGGTGTCGCCGACCCAGACACCGCCGACGTCGTGCAGCTCACCGGTGACCTGCGCCACCGAGGTCGTCGGGTCGGTGCCCATCCGCCTCGCGGGTCCGGCGCCCCTGGCGCTGGAAGCCGAGCATCCCCAGGCCGTTCAGCAGCTGGGCGATACCGGCCCGGTCGACCTCCGGCAGCTGCGTCAGCGCCTGCTCGAGCGCCACGTCGGCGCCGACGGCGGAGCCGGACAGCGCTCAGAAGCCGTGCGGATCGTCCTTGACCTGCAGGGACGGGACCGCCGTGTCCACCAGCGCACGCAGGACCGCACGCTGCCGGACCGTGAGCTCAGCCACCTGCGGCTGGCCGGGTACGGGCGTCGCGGCGCCGTCGGCAGTAGTGGATGCCGTACAGCCCGAGGGCGATCCCGTAGCCGCACATGCCCATCCACCAGGTACGGACCTCGGCGGCGCCGGTCAGCCGCAGGACGACGAGCACGAGCAGACCGAGCGCCCACAGCGTCGTGCCGACCGCCACCAGCTTGACGTCGTCGGTCTCGAGGGGGACAGGGCCGGTACGGCTTCCGCTTCGGCTCGGCACGCCGACACGGTACGCCGCGCGAACCTGCGTCTGGCACCCTCTGCGCATGACCACGCAGGAGAGCGGGACGACGACCCCGCCGCGCAACGGCCTGGACCGCTACTTCAAGATCACCGAGCGCGGGTCGAACGTCCGCACGGAGGTACGCGGGGGGCTCACCACCTTCTTCACGATGGCCTACATCGTGGTGCTCAACCCGCTCATCATCGGCACGGTGCCCGACGCCGACGGGCGCACTCTGGGGATCCCGCAGGTCGCTGCCGTCACCGCGCTGGTCGCCGCCGTCATGACCCTCCTGATGGGGGTGTGGGGCCGCTACCCGTTCGCCATCGCGACCGGGCTCGGGCTCAACGCCTTCGTGACCTTCTCCGTCGCCTCGCAGATGAGTTGGGCGGACGCCATGGGGCTGGTGGTCCTCGAGGGTTTCGTGATCGCCCTCCTGGTCCTCACCGGCTTCCGCACAGCGGTCTTCAACGCGATCCCGCTGGAGCTCAAGACCGCCATCAGTGTGGGCATCGGCCTGTTCATCGCCCTGATCGGCTTCGTCGATGCCGGTTTCGTCCGGCGGATCCCGGACGCGGCGAACACTCCGGTGCCGCTGCAGCTCGGATCGAGCGGCGAACTCACCGGCTGGCCGACCGCGGTCTTCGTGCTCGGGCTGCTCGTCACGGCCGTCCTGGTCGCCCGGAAGACGACCGCAGCGATCCTGATCGGCATCGTGTTCACGACCGTCCTGGCCATCGTGGTCGAGGCGATCTTCGATGTCGGCCCTTCGTTCGTCTCGCCCGAGGAGGTGAACGAGCGCGGCTGGCAGCTCAATGTCCCAGCCCTGCCGGAGTCGGTCGTGGACCTGCCCGACCTGTCGCTGCTCGGCCAGTTCTCGCTGTTCGGCGGCTTCGCCAGGGTGGGCGTCGTGGCCGCCCTGCTGCTCGTGTTCACGCTGATGTTGGCCGACTTCTTCGACACGATGGGGACGGTGGTCGGTGTCGGGCAGGAGGCCGGGCTGCTCGACGAGGAGGGCCGCCTGCCGGGTGCCGACTCGGTGCTGCTCGTGGACTCGCTGGCCGCCATGGCCGGTGGCGCCGCCTCGGCCTCCTCCAACACGACCTACATCGAGTCCGCTGCCGGCGTCGGTGACGGCGCGCGTACCGGACTGGCCAGTGTCGTCACGGGCCTGCTGTTCCTGGTCGCCCTGCTGCTGACACCGCTGGTCACGATCGTGCCGTTCGAGGCTGCGGCACCGGCGCTGGTGGTCGTCGGCTTCCTGCTGCTCACCCAGATCCGCAACATCGACTTCGACGACTACGCGGTCGCGATCCCGGCGTTCCTCACCATCGTGCTCATGCCCTTCACCTACTCGATCACCAACGGCATCGGCGCCGGGTTCATCACCTACGCGTTGCTCAAGGCGACGCAGGGCAAGGCGCGCGAGGTCAGCCCGCTGCTGTGGGTCATCGCGGCGCTGTTCCTCGTCTACTTCGGCATCGGCCCGCTCGAGGCAATCCTGATCGGCTGAACCGCTCAGGGAATCCTTAGCGGCGCGAAGGAGTTGTCGCGGGTATGGCTCCCGTCTCCGACACCGCCCTCGCCAGCACACTGCGCCTGGCCGTCATGCGGCTGGCCCGGCGGATGCGTTCGGAGCGCGCCGACAGCTCGCTGACCCTGTCGCAGCTGGCGGCGCTGGCCACCCTCGAGCGGCACGGCCCGCTGACGCCCAGCGAGCTGGCCGCCGCCGAGCGGGTGCAGCCGCCGTCGATGACCCGGGTGGCGGCCTCGCTGGAGGCCGCCGGGCTGGTGACCCGCACCGGTCACCCCACCGACGGGCGGCAGGTCCTGCTCGCCGCCAGCCCGCAGGGCGTGGCGCTGCTGCGCGAGGACCGGCGCCGCCGTGAGGCGTGGCTGGCCCATCGGCTGCGCGAGCTCGACCCCGCGGACCGCGACATCCTGCGCAGTGCAGCCGCCCTCCTGGACCGGCTGGCCTCGACATGAGTGTGGTCATGAGCCCGGAGCGCGGGCGGCCGGGCGGCGGCACCTTCCGCTCGCTGCGGGTCCGCAACTACCGGCTGTTCGCGGCCGGCCAGGTCGTCAGCCTGTCCGGCACCTGGGCCCAGCGCGTGGCGCAGAGCTGGCTGGTCCTCGAGCTCTCCGGCAACTCCGGGGTGGCCCTCGGCATCGCCACCGCGCTGCAGTTCCTGCCGGTGCTGCTGTTCGGGCTGTACGGCGGAGTCCTGGCCGACCGCTACGACAAACGCATGCTGCTCATCGGTGCGCAGGCGGCCATGGGTGGGCTCGCGCTCGTCCTCGCCGTGCTCGACCTCAGCGGCATCGTGCAGCTGTGGCAGGTCTACGCGCTGGCCTTCGGTCTTGGGCTCGCGTCGGTCGTCGACACGCCCGTCCGGCAGGCGTTCGTGTCGGAGATGGTCGGCTCGGACGACCTGCCCAACGCGGTCAGCCTGAACAGCGCGACGTTCAACTCGGCCCGGATCATCGGGCCGGCGGTCGCGGGGCTGGCGATCGCCGCGGTCGGCACCGGCTGGGTCTTCGCCGCCAACGCGCTGTCCTACGTCGCGGTGCTGCTCGGTCTGCGGGCGATCCGGACCGCCGAGCTCTACCCGTCCCAGCGGCTGACCCGGGCGAAGGGCCAGCTGCGCGAGGGCCTGTCGTACGTCCGCTCCCGGCCGGACCTGCTGGTGCCCATGGTGCTGGTCTTCCTCGTCGGCACCTTCGGGCTGAACTTCGAGATCACCCTGGCGCTGGTGGTCAAGGGCGTCTTCCAACTCGACGCCGGTGCGTACGGGCTGTTGTCGGCCTGCTTCGCCGCCGGGTCGCTGCTCGGTGCCCTGGTCAGTGCCCGTCGCAGGGGGCCACCGCGCCAGCGCACGCTGTTCGCCGGTGCGGGCGCCCTCGGACTGTTGGTGGTCGCCGTCGGGCTGGCGCCGACCTATCCGTCGATGGCCCTGCTGCTCGTGCCCACCGGCACGGTCGCGCTCGTCTTCACGACCTCCGCGAACGCGATCGTCCAGCTCGGCACCGCGCCGCAGGTCCGCGGTCGGGTGATGGCCCTCTACATCCTGGTCTTCGTCGGCGGCAAGCCGATCGGTGGGCCGCTCGTCGGCGCCGTCGCCGAGGCGTTCGGGCCGCGCACCAGCATCGTCGCAGGCGGGATCGTCACCGCCCTGTCAGGAGTCGTCGCCGCCGTCGTCATGACGCGGGTCCGGTCGCTGCGGCTCGAGCCGCACCTGGTGCGCCGCCGGCCGCACGTCCACGTGCGGCGGCTCGACCTCGACGCCGCGCCCGGCGCGCCTCCGGCGGCCGCGCGCCGCCCGGCCGAGCGAGCCGGGCCGGGCGGCTGAGCTCAGGCAGGCGGCGACCAGCAGGAAGACGGGGATCGCGAAGCCGACGAAGAAGGCCTGGACGTACCACCGCTTGCCGCCGAACTCGGTCACGACCGGCGCGACCAGCAGCAGCAGGAGGACGGCCAGCGCGACGTTCAGGACGCGCGGCACCCACGCCTGCCGCAGCGGCGGCGGCGGGGTCAGGACACCCTCTCCACCACGTAGTCGATGCAGCCGGTCAGCGCCTCCACGTCCGCCGGCTCCACCGCGGGGAACATCGCGATCCGCAGCTGGTTGCGGCCGAGCTTGCGGTAGGGCTCGGTGTCGACGATTCCGTTGCTGCGCAGCACCTTCGCCACCTGCGCGGCGTCCACCGACGCATCGAAGTCGATGGTGCCGATGACCTGCGAGCGCATGGCGGGATCACTGACGAACGCCGAGGCGACCGCCGACTTCTGCGCCCAGCCGTAGAGCCGGTCGCTCGAGTCGCGGGTGCGTGCGACGGCCCAGTCGAGCCCGCCCTGGGCGTTCATCCAGTCGACCTGCTCGGCCATCAGGAAGATGGTCGCGAGCGCAGGGGTGTTGTAGGTCTGGTCCAGCCTGGAGTTGTCGAGCGCGATCGTCAGGTCGTACGACGCCGGCACCCAGCGGCCGGAGGCCCGCACCGCGGCCACCCGTTCGAGCGCGGCGGGGGACATCAGCGCGATCCACAGCCCCCCGTCGGAGGCGAAGCACTTCTGGGGCGAGAAGTAGTAGACGTCGAACTGCTCGGCGTCGACCGGCAGACCCCCCGCGCCGCTGGTCGCGTCCACGGCCACCAGCGCACCCTCGTCGGCGCCCGCCACCCGCAGGACCGGCATCATCACGCCGGTCGAGGTCTCGTTGTGGGTCAGCGCGTAGAGGTCGATGCCCGCTTCGGCGACCGGCAGCGGGTGCGTGCCAGGGTCGCTCTTGCGCACCGACGGGTCGGCCAGGAACGGCGCCGCCGCCGCAGCCGCCGCGAACTTGGAGCTGAACTCGCCGAAGCTCAGGTGCTGCGACCGGTGCGCGATCAGGCCGAACGTCGCGATGTCCCAGAACTCGGTCGCGCCGCCGTTGCCGAGCACGACCTCGTAGCCCTCCGGCAGCGCGAACAGCTCGCGCAGTCCGCTGCGCAGCCGTCCGACCTGGTCGCGCACCGGCGCCTGCCGGTGGGAGGTGCCGAGGTAGGACCGGCCGGTCGCGACGAGCGCCTCGAGCTGCGCCGGTCGTACCTTGCCCGGGCCGGCGCCGAACCGGCCGTCCTGCGGCAGCAGGTCCTGGGGGATCTGTACGGTCATCGGCTAGACCTGGTTCCCGGCCGGCAGGGTGTCCCTGTCGACGTCGCCGACCGGCCGCGGCGCCGGCCCGACGTATTTCGCCGACGGGCGGATCAGCTTGTTCAGCTTCTTCTGCTCCAGGATGTGCGCGCTCCAGCCGGCGGTGCGGGCGCAGGTGAACATCGAGGTGAACATGTGCGCCGGCACCTCGGCGAAGTCGAGCACGACCGCGGACCAGAACTCGACGTTGGTGCGCAGCGGTCGGTCCGGATAGCGCGCCGTGAGCTCCTCGATGGCCGCCTTCTCGAGCGCGTCGGCCACGTCGTACCGGTGCGAGCCGAGCTCCTGCGCCGTTCGGCGCAGCACCCGCGCGCGGGGGTCCTCCGCGCGGTAGACGCGGTGCCCGAAGCCCATCAACCGCTCCTTGCGGTCGAGCAGACCCTTGACGTACTTGACCGGGTCACCGCTGCGCTCGACCTCGTCCAGCATCGTCAGCACGCGGGACGGCGCACCGCCGTGCAGCGGGCCGGACAACGCGCCGATGGCGCCGGAGATCGACGCGGCGGCATCGGCGCCGGTCGAGGCGATCACCCGCGCGGTGAAGGTCGACGCGTTCATGCCGTGCTCGGCGGCCGACACGAAGTAGGCGTCGACGGCGCGGGTGTGTCGGGGGTCCGGGTCGCCCTTCCAGCGGATCATGAAGCGCTCGACGATCGTCTTGGCCTTGTCGACCTCGCTCTGCGGGACCATCGGCTTGCCGAGGCCACGGGCCGACTGGGCGACGAAGGCCAGCGCCATGACCGACACCCGCGCGAGGTCCTCGCGGATCTGGTCGACGTCGATGTCGAGCATCTGCTGCAGCCCCCAGGCGGGGGCGAGCATCGCGATCGCGGACTGCACGTCGACCCGGATGTCCCCGGAGTGCACCGGCAGCGGGAACGGCTCGGCCGGTGGCAGGCCCGGGTTGAACTTGTCGTCGACGAGCAGACCCCACACGTTGCCGAAGCTGACGTTGTCGACGAGTTCCTCGATGTCCACGCCGCGGTAGCGGAGCGCGCTGCCCTCCTTGTCGGGCTCGGCGATCTCCGAGGCGAAGGCGACGACGCCTTCGAGTCCGGGCCTGAACAACGTCTCGTCGGCCATGTAGCGGCTCCCCGTCTGCGAGGTGGGCGGTCGGTGGGACCGGTCAGGTCCGCGGTCCATCTTGCCGGACCGGCGGATCGGCCTGCCGGCTGCCCCTGAGCCGGTCCGCGGCTAGCCTCGCGGCGGTGACGGACGAGCGCTCGGTGGCCGACCTGCGCCGGGACTACGTGCGTGCGGGGTTGTCCGAGCAGGACCTGGCGCCGACCTGGAGCGAGCAGTTCGCCCGCTGGTTCGCCGATGCGGCCGCCCTCACCGAGCCGAACGCCGTGGTGCTGTCCACCGCGACGGCCGCGGGCGTGCCGAGCGCCCGCACGGTGCTGCTCAAGGCCTACGACGAGCGCGGTCTGGTGGTCTTCACCAACCTCACCTCGCGCAAGGCGCGTGAGGCGCTGGCCAATCCGCACGCGTCGCTGTTGTTCGCCTGGGTGGAGCTCGAGCGGCAGGTGCTGGTGGAGGGGACGGTCGAGCACGTCACGCGCGCACAGACGCAGGCCTACTTCCGCTCCCGGCCGCGCGGCTCACAGATCGCCGCCTGGGCCTCGCGGCAGTCGACGGTGCTTCCCGGCCGGAGCGTGCTCGAGCAGCGACGGGCGGCCCTGGAGGCGGCCTTCGCGGGCAGAGAGGTACCGGTGCCGGACTTCTGGGGCGGGCTGCGGGTCGTGCCCTCGGCGGTGGAGTTCTGGCAGGGCCGCCCGGACCGGCTGCACGACCGGCTGCGTTACCGCCTCGGCGACGCCGGCTGGGTCCTCGAGCGCCTCGCACCGTGACCCGCCCGGGCAGGCAGACGGGGATCGGGGCGCGGCTGCGCGGCGCGACCCTGGACCTCACTCCGCTGCGGGAGTCGCCGGCCTTCCGCCGGCTGATCCTCGGCGAGGCGGTCTCGGTCATCGGCACCTGGGTGACGCTGGTCGCGGTGCCGCTGCAGGTCTACGCGCTGACCCGCTCGTCGGCCGCCGTCGGCCTGGTCGGTCTGGCCGGCCTGCTGCCGCTCGTCGTGTTCGGGCTGTACGGCGGGGCGATCGCCGATGCGGTGGACCGCCGGCGCCTGGTGCTGGTCACCACCTCCGGACAGCTGCTGCTGTCGCTGGTGCTGGTCGCGCAGGCGGCGGCCGGCTACGGGCAGGTCTGGCTGCTGTACGTCGTGGTGGCGGGGCAGGCCGCCTGCTCGGCCGTCGACAGTCCGGCGCGTCAGGCCATCGTGCCGCGGCTGCTGCGCACCGAGCTGCTGCCCGCAGCCAACGCGCTCAAGCTGGTCGAGTTCAACCTCGCGGTCACGGTCGGGCCGCTGATCGCCGGGGTGCTGGTGGCCCAGGTGGGCTACCAGGCGGCGTACGGCCTGGACGCCGTCACCTTCCTCGCCGCGCTCGTCGCCGTCGCGGGGCTGCCCTCGATGCCGCCGACCGGCGGCGGGCGCCGCGCGGGTACCGCCAGCGTGCTCGAGGGGCTGAGCTTCCTGCGCACCCGCCAGGTGCTGCTCATGACCTTCGTCGTCGACCTGGTGGCGATGGTGTTCGCGATGCCACGGGCGCTGTTCCCGGGGCTGGCCGAGGAGGTGTTCGGCGGCGGTGAGCAGACGGCCGGGCTGCTCTACTCCTCGCTCGCGGCCGGCGCCCTGCTCGGAGCCCTGTTCTCCGGCTGGTTCGGCCGGGTGCATCGCCAGGGGGTGGCGGTGCTGGTCTCGGTGCTGGTCTGGGGCGCCGCCATCACGCTGTTCGGGCTCACCGACCTGCTCTGGCTGGCGCTGCTGCTGCTGTCCGCGGCCGGGGCGGCCGACATGGTCTCAGCGGCCTTCCGGACCGCGATCCTGCAGGCCGCCGCACCGGACGAGATGCGCGGCCGGCTCGGTGGGGTCTTCCTGATCGTGGTCGCCGGCGGACCCCGCCTCGGCGACGCGCGGGCAGGCGGTGGCGCCGAGCTGATCGGCCTGCAGAACTCCTCGGTCGCCGGTGGGCTGGCGGTCGTCGGCATCACTGCGGCGATCGCCGCGGGCGCCAAGGGCTTCCGGTCCTACGACGCGCGCGATCCGCAGGCTGGCCAGGCGCGGACCGGCTGACAGGCGCTACCGTCCGCGCGTGACACGCCTCGGTCTCCCGCTCGCCGCCCTGCTCGCCTTCGCCGCCCTGCCCGCCGTCTCGGCGCCACCGGCCGTGGCCGCGACGCCGGCGGCCGGCCAGGCGGTGTACGTGCCGCTGGACCCGGTGCGGCTGCTGGACACGCGGGAGGGGGTGGGTGCCCCCGAGGCTGCGGTCGGGCCGGGCAGGACCCTCGACCTCCGGGTGGCCGACGGCGTGCGGGTGCCGCTCACCGCGACCGCGGTGGTCCTGAACGTGACGGCGACGAGGGCGAGCTCGGCCACGGACGTGCGGGTCTATCCCACCCCAGCGGACAGCTTCGTGCCGACGGTCAGCAACCTCAACGTCGTCGCCGGCGCCACCGTGGCCAACCTCGTCACCGTCAAGGTCGGCCGGAACGGCTCGGTGCGACTGCGCAACGAGGCCGGCCAGCTGCACCTGGTCGGGGACCTGTCCGGGTACTACGACGAGACGCGCGCCGGGTCCACGTACGTCCCGCAGGCGCCGGTCCGGCTGCTCGACACCCGTGACGGCACGCCGCTGGAGGCGGCCGAGGTGCGTGAGCTGGATGTGCGGACCGCGCGGCGCGGCGCCGCCTCCGGAGTTCCGGCGGACGCGACCGCGATCGTCCTGAACGTCACGGCAGTGGCCCCCAGCGCGAGCACCGACGTCCGCGTCTATCCCACCCGCAGCGGCGGCGCGGTCCCGGAGGTCAGCAACGTCAACGCCGCCCGCGGCCGCACCGTCCCGAACCTCGTGGTGGTGGCGGTGGGCGAGGACTCGCGGGTGAACCTGCGCAACGCGGCCGGCCGCACACACCTGCTCGCGGACCTGGCCGGCTGGTACGTCGGCGGCTCGGAGCGGGCCGCCTTCCACCCGGTGGACCCGGTCCGCCTGCTGGACTCACGGGAGACGACCCCCGCGCCGCTGTATCCGGCCGGCGCCCCGGGGACGCCGCCGTTCAGGCTCGGCCCGGGAGCGACCTACGACCTGCTCGTCGCCGGGCGCGGCGCCGTGCCCGCGGTCGCCGGCGCGGTCGTGCTCAACGTGACGGCGGTGGGCGCGACGGCCAGCACCGACGTCCGCGTCTACCCCACCAGCGGCGGCGCTCCGCCGGAGGTCAGCAACCTCAACGCCGTGGGCGGGCAGACGGTCCCCAACGCGGTGGTCGTGCAGGTCGGCCGGGACGGCCGCGTGACGGTGCGCAACAACAGTGGCGAGCTGAGCCTGGTCGTGGACCTCGCCGGCTGGTTCGCGGCCGCCGGACAGGGCTGGGACATCTCCTGGCCGCAGTGCACCACGCGCGGCGCCACGACCAGCAACCTGCCGGAGGGTGGCGCCTTCGCCGTCGTCGGGCGGACCCGCGGCGCGCCGTTCACCGACAACGAGTGCTTCGCCGCGCAGTGGAGCTGGGCGTCCTCGCTTCCGGGCGAGCCGTCGGTCTACCTGAACACCGACGCGCCCGGCGTCCGCGACAGTCCCGGCGGCCGGGTCTGGACGGAGGTCTGCGGCACCGGTACGCCGACCAGTACCTGCGGGCGGCAGTACGGCGTGCGGATCGCGGAGTACGCCCTGCCGCGCTTGCCCACCGCGCCGGGCGGCGGCAAGCCGATGGTCTGGTTGGACGTGGAGGGCCCGTACACCGACGGCCCGTTCTGGCAGACCGGCTACGCCGCGGCCGTCGCTGTCAACCGCGCGGTCATCAACGGGACCGTCGCGACGCTGCGCGACGCCGGCTACCGGGTCGGCTTCTACTCCGACCGCGCCGACAGCAGCTCGCCGGACTGGGAGAACATTCTGGGCGACTTCCGGGTGGAGCACCTGCAGGCGTGGGTGTTCCGCGCCGCCACAGGGGAGGCGCCTGCCGACATGTGCGGCAAGGACATCAGCTTCAGCGGCGGCCCGGTCGTGATGGTGCAGGTCCAGCCCGAGCAGAGCGGTCAGCCGTACGACGTGAACCACCTCTGCTGAACCGCTACCCGGCGGCGGCGTCAGCGGCGCCGCGAGGGGAACAACCGTCGGCAGCGCCGAGGCCAGCTGCCGGGCGTAACCACCCTGCACCGGAGGAGAAGTCATGTCCGCACCGCTCGCCCTGGACCTCGAAGGGCCGGTCACCGACGGCTTCCGCAGCGTCGCGACCTTCATCCCGAAGCTGCTCGGGTTCCTGGTCATCCTGCTGGTGGGCTACGTCGTCGCGAAGCTGGTGGCCAAGCTCGTCGACACGCTGCTCGAGCGGGCCGGCTTCGACCGCGCCGTCGAGCGCGGTGGGATCAAGAGGGCGCTGGCGAGGAGCTCGTACGACGCCAGCGACATCGTCGCCAAGCTCGTCTTCTTCGCGATCTTCATCCCGTTCCTGTCCGCCGCGGTGAGCGCACTCGGCATCGCCGCGCTGCAGCAGCCGCTGGCCGCCTTCATCGCATTGATCCCCAACATCCTCGTGGCGATCGTTCTCGTCGTCATCGGCGCCGTCTTTGCCAGCACCGTCAAGACGTTCCTGTCCAACATCCTCGGCGGCCTGTCGTACGGCACGATCCTGGCCAATGCCGCGAGCCTGCTGGTCCTGCTGCTGTTCGTGAAGTCCGCCCTGGACCAGGTCGGGGTCGCCACCACGGTGACCGGGCCGCTGCTCTACGCGATCCTCGCCACCGTCGCCGGTGTGATCATCGTCGGCGCCGGCGGTGGCCTCATCAAGCCGATGCAGAGTCGCTGGGAGGACCTGCTGAGCAAGGCCGGCGACGAGAAGGACAAGGTCAGGAGCGCGTCCCCGCAGGAGGCCTACCCGACTACTCCGGCCAGCCCGTCCTTCCCGGACGCCGGCACCACGACCGCCGCACCGACCAGCGCGCTGGACGCACCGACGTCGGCGTACGACCGTCCGCGGATGTAGCTCGGCCGCACGCTTGCGTGCCCCCGGAGAGAATCGAACTCCCGACGCCCTCCTTAGGACGGAGGCGCTCTGTCCACTGAGCTACGGAGGCGGGACCACGAAGAGGGTAGCCGGGACGAGCCGGGAAGGTCCTGCCGACGGCGATGCGGAGCCGCGCCCGGCCCGCCGGCGGCGGCGGCGAGCGGTCGGGCCGGCCGACGCCTTCCCCGATCCGTCGCCCGTCGCGGAGCCCGACCTCGACGTGCGGGAGCCCTGGGCTGCGCCACCGCCGGACGACGACGACGAGCGGCTGCGGCGCGAGGTACCGCCGCACCATGGTCCCTGACCGGGGGGTCCCTGACCGGCTCGTCAGACCGGCTGCTCGACGGTGCAGAAGGCGCAGCGTGTCGCCGCCTGCGGGATGTTCGACAGACACTGGGGGCAGGCCTTGGTCGTGGACACGACGTCGGGCTCGGTCTTGAAGCGCTCCATCAGCCGGTTCACCGGCCGGACGACGAAGAAGTACACAACGGACGCGATGATGACGAACCCGAGCAGCGCGTCGACGAACTGGCCGTAGGGGAACGTCGCGCCGCCGATGTCGAAGGACGTGGCGGAGAAATCTCCTGCGGCGCCGGTGAACACACCGACCAGCGGTGTGATGAAGGCGCTGACGAACGCCGTGACGACGGCGCCGAAGGCCGCGCCGATGACCACCGCGACGGCCAGGTCGACGACGTTGCCGCGGAGCAGGAACTTCTTGAAGCCTTCCATGTGCACCTCTTTCGTTCGGGTTGGAGTCAGCGGCCGCGGGTCACCGGCCGTGCACGACGACCGACAGCCGACCGGTCACGGCCGCGGCGGCCAGCCGGGCCGCGGCCGGACGAGAGGCGGCCAGCACGAGCAGGGCACCCTCCCCGGCGGAGCTCTCGAGCGCAGGCACCGCCAGGACGGCCAGCCCGGTGGCGACCACCCGCGCCGCCGCACCGCCCTCGGGGGAGGCGGACAGCACGTCCACGGTGTCACCCGCCTGCACCAGTGCGCCGGTCGACGGCTCGGCCAGCCGCACCGGCACGGCCACCTGCGCACCGCGGGGAAGCAGGGCTGCGCCGAGCAGGCGGACGTCGGTCAGCGGCTCCCCGCGGCGCACCGGTCCGGCGACCAGCCGGCCGGCCACCCCGTCGAACTCCGACAGCGCGCCCGCCGGCACGAGGGCCCGGGGCACCTGCGCCGCGACCAGGTCGTCCGCCGACAGGACACTGCCGGCGGCCAGGTCGTGGGCGGCCGTGAGCACCGGGACGGTCGCCTCTGCAGCCGGCGCCACCACCGACAGCCCGCTCGCGACCGCCGCCGCCGCGAGGCCGGCGGCCAGCAGTGCCCGGTGCCGGGCGGCCGCGCGCAGCAGATCGCGTGGTGCCAGCCGGCTGCTCACGGCAGCTGCAGGTCGTGCGGGATACCGTCCAGCGCGGATCCGCAGGAGCAGTCCTGCTGCTCCGGAAGCGCGGCCACCACCTCCAGCAGCAGCGAGCGGAGCCGGGCGGTGTTCTCGCCGAAGACCCGGAAGACCTCGGCCTGGGTCACCGCCGGTCCGCCTTCGATCCCCGCGTCGAGATCGGTCACCAGCGCGATCGCGGTGTAGCAGAGGGCCAGCTCACGGGCCAGGACCGCCTCCGGATGACCGGTCATGTTGACGACGTCCCAGCCCTGCGCGGCGAACCACTGCGACTCCGCCCGGGTCGAGAAGCGCGGACCCTCCACGACGACCATCGTCCCGCCGTCGGTCACCGGCCAACCGGCGGCGCCGGCGCGCTCGACGGCAAGACGCCGGCCGGTGGGGCAGTAGGGCTCGGCGAACGGCACGTGCACCGCGCCCACGTCATGGAAGGTCTGGGCCCGCCCGGAGGTGCGGTCCACCAGCTGGTCGGGCACCACCAACGAGCCCGGCCCGAGCGCGGGCCGCAGCCCGCCGACGGCGCACGGCGCGAGCACCTGCCGGACACCCAGGCTGCGCAGCGCCCACAGGTTCGCGCGGTACGGGATCCGGTGCGGCGGGAGGCGGTGGTCCGCGCCGTGCCGCGGCACGAACGCCACCTGCCGGCCGCCGAACTCGCCGACGACCGGCGGGTCGCTCGGCAGGCCGTACGGCGTCTCGACCGCAACCTCGCGCGCGCCCTCCAGCAGCGCGTAGAGCCCCGAGCCGCCGAGAACGCCGATCGTCTGCACCGTTGCTGCTCCCTGTCGTGACCGAGGGAGCCGACCCTAGAGCCGGCTGCGCCGGCCGCGGCTCAGCGGGCCGCCGTCCACAGAAGGGTCAGGCGCTCTTGCCGGCCGGGCTGGCGGAGGTCCTGGCCGGAGCACCACCCTTGCCGCCGCCCTCGCCGCTGCCCTTGCCGCTGCCCTCGCCGCCGCCCTTGGAGGCCGACGAGGACCTGGACTCCGAGGAGCCGTTGCTGCCCGAGCCCTTGCCGTTCCCGGTCTGTGTCGAGGAGTCGGCCGAGCCGCTGGTCTTGTCCGAGCCGGCGGTCTTGTCCGAGCCGGTGGACGAGCTCTCACCGGAGTCCTTGCTCTCGCTGCTGCCGCTCTTGGGAGCCTGCCGGCTGTCGGTCTTGTAGAAGCCGGAGCCCTTGAAGACCACGCCGACGGCGCTGAAGACCTTGCGGAGCGCGCCGGAGCACGCTGGACACTCGGTCAGCGACGCCTCGGTGAAGGTCTGCACGGCCTCCAGGCGCTCGCCGCACGCGGTGCAGGCGTACTGGTAGGTGGGCACGGTCTCCTCCTGGAGGGCTGGCACTCGCGGTTGCTGAGTGCCAGTGTGCCGGATGACGCCCTCGGCGGTCCAACGAGCTGTCGGTGAGCGTGGCCGTTGCGGCCAGCGTGACGATGGGCGGAAAGCGCATGGCGGCGTCTTTCCGCCCGTGACCGTGACTGTTCGCCCGGATGAGTACCGGATTGCGCTGGTGCCTGCGCAGAGGGGCCCGGCAAGGGGTCGACGAGCAGACCCGGTCGTCTGCACCGTTCGCACCCCGCCGCAGAACCGGCTGCTGTGTGTTGCTGAGGTCAGCGGCGAGGCGCCGCGGCCTCTCGCCGCCTCTTGCCGCCTCTCGCCGGTGGCCGGGTGCCGCCGGTCGTGGATGTCAGGGTGCCGCCGAACCTGAGCAAGATCTTCGGAACATCCACAGGCCCCTGGCCCTGTGGATGTTCCGAAGATCTTGGACTCGTGTCGGCCTGGGGCCCGGCACGGCCGACACGCCGGTAGCGGCTGCCCGAGCGCCCGACCTGCTGCCACGTCGCAGAACCGCCGCCGTCGCGCGCCCCGGCCCAGCCTCCGGTCGTGATCAACGCCGGGCTTGCTCACTTCCGGTACGGCGGAAATGTGCGGGAAGACGGCGTTGATCACAGCATCGGCGACGTTCGTGGGCTTCAGGACGACTGCTGCGTAGGTGCGACGAGTGCCCGAGCAGAAAGCGCCGTGCTGCACGCGGGATCGCGTCATTGACGCGGGCGTGCTCCCGGCGTCGCGGCGTCCGCTGACATCGTGCCGAGACAGCGCAGAGTCGCGTCGACGAGGTGCAGGTCCGGTCCGGTGGGAGACAGAGTGGTTTCTCCGGCGTGCCACTGCTCGATGCGGTACCAGACGCCAGCCGGGTCGAGGGCCTCGACCAAGGCGTCGGCAGCGACCGCCCCCCAGTGCTGCAACGGGATTCCAGGGAAGAAGACGTGCACGATGGCCCCAACCGCAGCCGGGTCGGAGTTGTCCGGGTGTTCGAGGATCGACCCCTTGAAGTAGCTGAGTGACTTACGTCGTGTCGGGCGCCTGAGCGTGAGCGTCGGAGCAGCCATGCTGAACCTCCGATGAGTCAGTTGACGGGGTCGCACGTGGGAACGCTATGACGGACGACAACTCGGCGCCGTGATGAGCCGGAAGCCGTTCTGGCTCGCGGCGCGGCGGCCGGCAGCGGGGACCGTGGAAGCGGGTGAGTCCCTCACTCCCCCGCAGGCTCCTGGTCCTCCAGCGGCACCTTGACCCGCACCCTTCCGCTGGTGACGTCGTAGAGGCAGCCGACGACGGCCAGCCCGGCCGGCAGGTAGGGAAAGCTGCGGACCCGCTGGACGTCCCTCGCGAGGGTCGTCGCCTGATCCGGGATGGTCTGGAAATCCAGGCTGCGCGTGTCGATCCCGGACTGCTCGAGGATCGCGTGGTGCGCCTGATCGTCGGTGACCTTGGCCATCCGGCAGTCGGTGTGCTCGACGATCATCACCCGGTGCACGCCCAGCAGGTGGGTCGCCAGCACCAGGGCGCGCAGCACGCCGTCGGTGACCCGGCCGCCCGCGTTGCGCAGGATCTTGGCGTCGCCCTTGGACAGCCCGAGCATCTGCAGCGGCTCGATCCTCGAGTCCATGCACGTCACGACCGCCAGGCCGCGGGCGGCGCGGCCCTCGAGCCCGCCGCTGCTGAAGCTCGCCGCGTAGGCCTCGTTGGCGGCCAGCAGGTCCTCGAATCCGTTGTTCATGTGACCCTTCCCGTGGTGGAGGTGCCGGCTCCCGTGGTGGAGGTGCCGGCTCCCGTGGTGGAGGTGTCGGCGCCGTCCGACGGGTGCGGCCGGAGGCGGACCAGCCCCCGGCTCGGCAGGACCACGGCGTGCACGGGTGCGTCATGCGGTTCGGCGGGCAGCGGGGCGATCATCTCGCCGTCGTGCAGCAGCGCCACCACCCAGCCGCGGGTACGCGGCAGCACCCGGTCGTAGGAACCCCCGCCGCGGCCCAGCCGGTTGCCGTTGCCGTCGACGGACAGCGCGGGGACGACGACCAGGTCGCAGTCGGCCACGGCCTCGCGACCCAGCCGCCGCCCCTGCGGCTCCAGCAGTCCGTGCGGTCCCCGCGCGATCCCGCCGTCGGCACGCGCCCAGTCCAGGTCGCGGTCCGGCAGCAGTACCGGGAGCAGCACCTCCCGCTCGCCCAGCGCCGCCAGCAGCGCCGCCGTCTCCGGCTCGCCACCGACCGCGAGGTAGGCCGCGACCTTGCGCCAGGCACGACCGGCCAACGCGTCGGCGGCTGCCCGTCCGGCCCGGTCCCGGGTCTCCGGCGGCAACGCGGCGCGGCGGGAGAGAACGGCCCGGCGTATCCCCGCCTTGTCGGGAACGCCCCGGACGGGGACACCCCCGACGGGAACGCCCCCGACGGGGACACCCCCGACGGGGACACCCCCGACGGGGACACCCCCGACGGGGACACCCTCCCCAGGAACCCCGCGCACGCCGATCACCGTGCGAGCATCGCAGTCCGGTGCCGAGGACGAACGGGAGGGCCTGGTGACGCTGCGGACGCGGCTGACGGCCGCCTTCGTCCTCGTCGTGCTCGTCCCGCTGCTCGTGGTGGTCGCGCTGCTGACCACCGTGTTGCCGGCCGCGATCGCGGAGCGCCAGGCGCAGGGTCTGACCTCGAGCAGCCGCCTGGCGGCCGCGGTGGTCGCCTCGCTCTGCGACCGGGCCCGGGCCGGCGCCGAGGCCGCGGCCCGGGTGGCCGCAGCCACCACCGGGCCGGACGACGCTGCCCTGAGACCGGCCCTCGAGGAACTGGTCCGCCGCGGGCTGGCGGACGGAATGCGGGTGACGACCGCCGACGGCACGACCGCAGGCGAGGCCGGTCAGGCCCCCGATGTGCCGTCGCGGGACTGCAGCACCGGCCAGTCCGTCCGCACGGCGGGCGCGGTCCAGATCGCCGCCGTCGTCTCGCTGAACCGCAGGGGAGGCGGCACCCAGGACTCGCCGGCCGGTGCTGCGGTCGCCGCCTTCACCGTCGACGACGCGCTGGCCCGCACGCTGCGCACCTCGGCCGGTGTCGGCGAGGTCGTCCTGCTCGCCGCCGGCCAGCCGGTCGCGGCCAGCGCGCCGGTGCCCGGTCCGCTGGTGCGGGCCGCCGTGCAGGCGGAGACGACGCCGGTCTCCGGCTGGGACAGGATCGCGGTCCTCACCCCCGCCCGCCCCGGTCAGCCGGTCGCGGTCCTGGTCAGCCAGCGCCAGGGCGAGGGACCGGGTGTCCTCCTGATCGGCCTGACAGTGACTGCCGGCGCGGTGCTGCTGGCCGCGGTGATCGCCCTGCTGCTCGCGCGCGCCACCACCCGCCCGCTGGGCGAGCTCGGCGCCGCCGCGGCGCGGGTGGCCGGTGGCGACCTGGAGACGACGATCGAGGTGCGTTCCCGGGACGAGCTCGGCCACCTGGCCGCGTCGTTCAACACGATGACCGGGGAGCTGCGCCGCTACGTCGGGGCGCTGCAGGCCAGCCGCGACGAGCTGCAGGCCGGGGTCGCGCGGATCGGCGACACGCTGTCCGGGACGCACGACCTCGACCGGATCCTCACCGTGGTGCTCGACACCGCGATGAGCTCCACCAGGGCCCAGGCCGGAGCGGTGTTCCTGCTGAGCGCCGACGGTACGCACCTCGAGCTCGCAGTCGGGCAGGGCCTCGAGGAGCGCGGCGTCGCCTGCGACCTGCGCCTTCCGGTCGGAGCCGGCGTCGCCGGCCGCGTCGCCCGCAGCGGGGAGGCGGTGCGCGGCTGGGTCGCCGAGGGGCTGACACCGGACCCGGGGGAGCCGGCTGCGCAGGCCCTGCTGGCCGTACCGCTGAAGAGCTCCGCGAACGTCATCGGCGTCCTGACGGTCTACGACCGCGCCGACGGGGAGGCCTTCGAGGAGGCCGACCTGGTCACCCTCCGCACCTTCACCAGCCAGGCGACGGTCGCGGTCGACAACGTCCTGCTGCACGAAGAGGCGCGCCGGCTGTCGATCACCGACGGCCTGACGGGGCTGGCGAACTACCGCCACTTCGCGGTGACCATCGGCAGGGAGATCGAGCGTGCGGCCCGGTTCGGCCGGCCACTCGGGCTGCTGCTGCTGGACCTCGACCACTTCAAGCTCGTCAACGACGTGCACGGACATCAGCGCGGCGACGCCGTGCTGGTCGACCTGGCCGCGCGGGTCCGCGGTCAGGTGCGCGACGTCGACACGCTGGCGCGCTACGGCGGCGAGGAGTTCGTCGTCCTCCTCCCGGAGACCGACGAGGAGGGCGCCGTGCAGGCGGCCGAGCGGATCCGCGCGGCAGTGCGGCGCAGGCCGTTCGGGGAGCCGGGCGAGCCGCCGCTCGAGGTGTCGGTCAGTGTCGGCGTCGCGGTCTTCCCCGCGCACGGCGCCACCTCCACGATGCTGCTGCGCCGCGCCGACGAGGCGCTCTACGCCGCCAAGCGGGCGGGTCGCGACACCTGGCGGCTGGCCGAGGTCTCGTCCGTGGAGAGCTGAGCCCGGCATAGGGTCGCCCCCATGTTGCGTCCTGCAAGCTGGATCAGGCCAGCGGGTGTGAGTCCCGCCTGGGT
>JBBDWV010000017.1:51521-161556 GCA_040902655.1 Mycobacteriales bacterium | reverse complement strand
GGGGGGGG
This sequence comes from Mycobacteriales bacterium, assembly GCA_040902655.1. Lineage (NCBI taxonomy): Bacteria > Bacillati > Actinomycetota > Actinomycetes > Mycobacteriales > Mycobacteriales bacterium. The sequence continues at coordinate 161,548 of JBBDWV010000017.1, read as the reverse complement.
ATGGCCTTCTGCAGCGGGTTGTGCAGCAGAGGTCATGAAACGGGAAAAGTTGACCTCTCCTGTACACCCCCCGGTGCGGACAACCATCCCCGCCGGGTCCGCTGCCGCCTCATGGCCGGATCATGTCCACGTGCGGCAGGGCAGGGCGGGTCGGCCGGCAGCGGGTCGGCCGGCAGCGGGTCGGCCGGCAGCGGGTCAGTCGCCAGGTCGGTTCAGGCGGTGCGCTTCCTCGACCTCCGCGGCGTCGCGACGCGTGGCTGCTCGAGGAAGGTCTTGACGCCGTCGAGCAGCTCGGCCCGGTCGGCCAGCTGCCCGTCCTTCTCCCAGAGGTGCCGGCCGCACGCGGTGCAGCTGTGCAGCACGAGCGTGCTCCCCCGGGTGGTCACCTCGATGCTCGACATCGGCCGGCGGCAGCAGCTCTGCGGGGCGATGGTGGCGGCAGTGGCAGTGGTGGTGGTCGGCTGAGGCGAGGTCATGGACCTCACCTTCCCACCGGAGCCGCTCCTGCACCATGACCAGAAGGGCTACTTCGGACATCCCCCACTCCGCCGGGCCAGATCGGCCGCGCCGACCAGGCCGGCGTCGTTGCCGAGCGAGGCCAGCCGGATCTCGGCACGCGGCCGGGAGCCCGTCCCGGTCAGCCGCTCGGCGAAGACCCGCCGCGCGGGCCCCAGCAGGAGCTCCCCGGCGTCGGCCACCCCGCCGCCGACGACGAACGCACTGGGATCCAGCACCGCGGCGAGGTCGGCCAGCCCCTGGCCCAACCAGCCGCCGACCACCTCGAAGCAGGCCAGCGCCGCGGCGTCGCCCTCCCGTGCGGCCTGGGTGACCTCGACGGACGCAATGCCTTCGGGCCGACCCTCGCCGAGCTCGAGCAGGCGCGCGCCCCAGCCCGGCCGTACGTCGGCGATCTCCCGGGCCTCCCGCAGCAACGCGCGGCCCGAGCAGTACTGCTCCCAGCAGCCGGACTGGCCGCACCCGCAGCGCCGACCGCCCGGCACCACCTGCAGGTGCCCGAACTCCGCCCCGATGCCGTACCTCCCGCGGTAGAGCCGGCCGTCCAGCACGATGCCGCCGCCGATGCCCGTGCCGACGGCGACGAGCACCAGGTGCGACTCGCCGCGCCCCGCGCCGAAGCGGTACTCCGCCCAGGCGGCGGCGTTCGCGTCGTTCTCCACGACGACCGGCAGCCCGGTCCTGGCCTGCACGGCATCGCGCAGCGGCTCGTCCCGCCACGTCAGGTTGGGCGCCAGCAGCACCCTCGCGCGGTCCGCGTCGACGAACCCGGCGGCGCCCACCCCGACCGCCTCGATCTCCCGGTCCCGGCGCAACTCCTGCACACACCCGGCGATGACGTCCTCGACGTCGGCCGGGCCGGCGGACGGCGTCGGCCTGAGGACACGGGTGAGGATCGTGCCGGCCTCGTCCACGACCCCCGCGGCGACCTTCGTCCCGCCGACGTCGACGCCGATGGTCAGCACGTCAGTCCTCCCGTACGTCGATGCGCTGCACGCCGGGCCGCGACGAGCCCGGTTCCCGTGGAGCGGCGGCAGTACTGGCGGCGCCGGTACTGCCGGCGGCGGTACGCACCGCGGCCACGAAGGACGCGGCGGCATCCAGCAGGTGCTCCACGGTCTCCGGCTGCACCGAACGGATCGCCGCGATGCCCTGACAGACTGGGCAGGCCGAGCACTCGGGCGCCCCCGTCGCAAGCCCGTCGAGGTGGGCGCCGCCGCGCGAGCACACCCACTCCTGCGCCACCGCGAACAGCCGCGCGGCCTCCTCGGCGGCCGAGCCGACCGGCGGCGGGCCGGCAGTCACGGGCGCATCCAGACGGCCGGGTCCGGCTCGAAGCGCACGACCAGCCGCCCGCCGGTCAGGACCGCCCCGGCGATCGTGCAGCGGCGCAGCGCGCTCGGCAGCGCGAGCACCCTGCGGTGCCCCCCGACGGTGACCGCGAGCTCGTCGCCGCTGCGGGTCACCTCGAGGTTTTCCCGGCGGGCCAGCGGCAGGGCCAGCGACAGCTCGAAGCCCTCCGCGCTGCGGCGGACGTCCAGTAGCTGCGGCAGGTCAGGGCAGGGCGCGCCCGGATCGGCCCCGTCGTACAGCTCCTGACCGAGCGCGGTGAGCGCCGCCAGCCCGACCGGCTCGACCGGCCGGTAGGGCGAGACCAGCACCGGCAGCCCGCCGGCGTCGGTGCGGACCGCCTCGAGCTGCGCGGCCTGCGCCGCGGCCCAGCCGGCGACGAAGGGGTCCTGCGACGGCGGGAACACCCGGTTCGCGAGCAGCGCGTCGACGCGGTATCCGTACAGGGCAAGGGAAGTCAGGGTGCGCCGGGCCTCGGCGACGACGACGGCCTCGGGCGTCAGGACCAGCCGGACAGAGGTGGAGTCGGCCGTCAGCACCGCACGCACCTGCAGCAGCTCGCGGTGCAGCCGCTCGACGGTGTCGAAGACGTCCTCGTGCGGCACCGACGGCCCGGAGACCCGGGACAGCAGCGGTCGTACGGCCCGCAGGGCTCGGCGCTGGGCCGGGAAGACCTTCTCGACGTACCAGGTCAGGGCCTCGGGCAGGGCGAGCAGCCGCAGCGTCTCGCCGGTCGGGGCGCAGTCGACGACGACGAGGTCCCACGGGCCGGTGGTGACCTGGCGGGTGACCTCGAGCAGCGCGAGCACCTCCTCGGCACCCGGCAGGACGGTCAGTTCCTCGGCCTGCAGCGCGTCGACGCCGGCCCGCTCGAGCAGCCCGGCGAGGTAGGACTGGATCTGCCGCCAGGTCTGCTCGAAGGCCCGCTGGGCATCGACCTGCATCGCGTAGAGCCCGGTGTCGACCTCGATCGGGGTGGCGCCGAGCGGCACGGCGAAGGCGTCGGCGAGCGAGTGCGCGGAGTCGGTCGACAGCACGAGGACCTTGGTACCGCGGGCGGCCGCCGCTGCGGCGGTGGCCGCCGCCGCGGTGGTCTTGCCGACACCGCCCTTGCCAGTGAACAGCAGGACGCGCGCTGTCGCCGGCCCCACCGTCAGGCCCGCGACTCGACGCGCTTCTTGAGCTCCTTCAGCGCCGAATCCATGATCATCTTCTCGGCCTTGCGCTTGAACATCCCCAGCATCGGCATCGCGATGTCGACGGAGAGCTGATAGGTGACCTCGGTGCCCTCACCCGTCGGCACCAGGGAGTACGACCCGACCTGCGACTTCTGCACCGAGCTCCGGCCGACCAGCTCCCAGCTCACGCCGGTGGCGGTCCAGTCGTACTGCAGGACGTACTCGTCCTTGAGCACACCGGCGTCCATGACGAAGCGGGCCTGCCGCGGCCGGCCGTCCGCTCCGGCCTCGAGCACCTCGGCGCTCTTGATCTGGCCGGTCCACTCGGGGTAGCGGGCGACGTCCGCGATGACCTCCAGCACCTGCTCCGGCGGCATGCTGATGGTGATCGTGGAGCTCGCGACATCCGCCATGGGCCCCGAGGCTAGTACTCCGGCGGGAGAGCGGCGGCGGCCGGGGAGCGGGGGTCGGCCGGGGACAGGCCCAGCCAGCCAGGAGGTCAGCCGACCAGCAGCCCGAGCAGCGCGGTGAGGGCGACCACGGCGAACACGACGGCGCCCGCGAGCATCAGTCGCTGACTGCGGCTCATCCGGGTGAGGTCCCCGAGACCCGGAAGCTCGAGCAGCGGGCCGTCGGACTCGCGCAGCCCGGCCAGGAAGCCGGCCCCGCAGGCGCTGCAGGCATCGCCGCTGAGCGGGTTCGCGGCGCCGCAGGTGACGCAGGGCCAGGTCGGTTCGACCGGGTGCGGCGTCGGTCCGAGGGCGTGCGGCGCGGGCGCCGGCCCGAGGGCGTGCGGCGCGGGCGCCAGCCCGAGCTCGTGGGCGGGCGCCGTCAGCGGATCGAGCACCAGCGGGCGCAGCATCGGCTGGCGCAGCACCGGCACGGGGTCGAGCACCGGCGGGAACGGCTCGGGCGGCGGCGGGCGCAGGTCCGCGTGGCACAGCGTGCACCAGGGCGCGCCGGGGCGGGCGGCGGCCCGGCAGTGCGGGCAGCGGGTGGCGTTCTCCAGCAGGTCTTCCACGGGGTCGTGGTCGGCAGATCCGCAACGTGCCTGTAGCACAAAGGGCTGCACGCTAAGGTCGCACGTCAGGACGCGCTCGATCATCTGGGCCGTCCGCCGCGACTCGACGAGGAGTTCAGGTGCAGGAGTTCGCCACCCCCCCAGCAGTCGAGGTCGCGCCGTCCGCGGCGCTGACGGACATCGTTCTCGAGCGCGCCCGGACAGCGCCCGACCAGGTGGTCTTCACCCGCAAGGTCGACGGCCGCTGGACGCCGGTCACGGCGCGGGAGTTCGCCACCGAGGTCGGCGCCGTCGCGGCCGGGCTGGCCGCCAGTGGCGTGCAGCCCGGCGACCGGGTCGGGCTGATGAGCAAGACGCGGTACGAATGGACGCTCTGCGACTACGCGATCTGGACCGCCGGCGCCGTCACGGTCCCCATCTACGAGACGTCCTCGGCCGAGCAGGTGCAGTGGAACCTCGGCGACTCCGGTGCGGTCGCCGTCATCGTCGAGAGCGCCGGTCACCAGCAGACGCTGGAGCAGGTCCGCGGCTCACTGCCCGATCTCGCCTCCTCCTGGCAGATCGACGCGGGCGGCCTGGAGGAGCTGGCCGCCTCGGGGCGCGACGTGCCCGACAGCGAGCTGGAGGCCCGCCGCGCCACCCTGACCACGGACAGCCTGGCCACCATCATCTACACCTCCGGCACGACCGGGCGACCCAAGGGCTGCGAGCTGACGCACGGCAACCTGCTCGGCACCTGCCGCAGCGCGTCGGTGGTCCTGCCCGAGCTGTTCCACCCGACCGGCTCGACGCTGCTCTTCCTCCCGCTGGCCCACGTCTTCGCCCGGCTGATCCAGGTCGCCTGCGTGGAGAGCGGCGCCCGGATGGGCCACACCGCCGACCTCAAGGCGCTGCTGCCCGACTTCGCCACCTTCCAGCCGACGTTCATCCTGTCGGTGCCGCGGGTCTTCGAGAAGGTCTACAACGGCGCCAAGCAGAAGGCGCACGGCGACGGCAAGGGCGCCATCTTCGACAAGGCCGAGGCCACCGCCATCGCCTACTCCGAGGCGCTGGACGCGGGCCGGCCGGGGCTGGCGCTGAGCCTGAAGCACACGCTGTTCGACAAGCTCGTCTACTCCAAGCTGCGGGCCGCGCTGGGCGGGCAGGTCGCCTGGGCGGTGTCCGGCGGGGCGCCGCTGGGCGCCCGGCTGGGCCACTTCTACCGGGGCATCGGCATCACCATCCTCGAGGGCTGGGGGCTGACCGAGACGACCGCCGCCGGCACCGTGAACACCCCGGCCCAGCTGCGGATCGGCTCCGTCGGCCGGCCCTCCCCCGGCGTCACGATCCGCATCGCCGAGGACGGCGAGATCCTCATGTCGGGCGAGAACGTCTACCAGGGCTACTGGCACAACCCCTCCGCCACCGGCGAGACGGTCGTCGACGGCTGGTTCCACACCGGCGACATCGGCGAGCTGGACGCCGACGGCTTCCTGCGCATCACCGGCCGCAAGAAGGAGCTGATCGTCACCGCCGCCGGCAAGAACGTCGCGCCGGCCGTGCTGGAGGACCGGCTGCGGGCCCACCCGCTGATCAGCCAGTGCATGGTCGTCGGCGATCAGCGCCCGTTCATCGGCTGCCTGGTCACGCTCGACGCCGAGGCGGTGCCGGGCTGGGCCGCGGCCAAGGGCAAGCCCGCGGACGTGGCGACGCTCGCCCAGGACGCCGACCTGCTGGCCGAGCTCCAGCGCGCGGTCGACGAGGCGAACAAGGCGGTGTCGCAGGCGGAGGCGATCCGCAAGTTCGCCGTCCTGCCGGAGGACTGGACGGAGGAGGGCGGCCAGTTGACGCCGTCGCTCAAGCTGAAGCGGTCGGTGGTGATGAAGCAGTACCACAGCGCGGTCGAGGAGCTCTACGCTGGCGGTAACGGCTAGGTCGGGTTCTCCTGGAGGTCCGCTCCCCGAAAGGACGACCGTGGCCCCCGTCCTACTGGCCTCCGGCCTCGTCGTCGACTTCGGTGCCGTGCGCGCCGTGGGCGGCTTCGACCTCTCCGTCGCCGCCGGCGCCTCCGTCGCGCTGGTCGGCCGCAACGGTGCGGGCAAGTCCACGACGATGCGGGTGCTCGCCGGTGTGCTGCCGCCGAGCGCCGGCACCGTGCGCGTCACCGGCATCGAGGCGGCCGACGACCCGGCGGGCGTACGCGCAGCGGTCGGCTACTGCCCGGACGTCGGCGGGCTCATCCCGCGGGCGACGCCGTGGGAGCACCTGCAGCTGGCCGCCCGGCTGCGCGGCATGTACCACTGGCGGGCCCGGGCGAGTGACCTGCTCGACCGGTTCGACCTCGCGGACGCCGCCGACCGGGTGACCGCCGGCTTCTCGCACGGCATGAGCCGCCGGCTGTCGGTCGTCCTCGCAGCTTTCCACGAGCCGCCACTGCTGCTGCTCGACGAGCCGTTCGACGGCGTCGACCCGCTGGGGGTGGACGCGACGCTCGAGGTCGTGCGGGAGGCGCGCGCGCAGGGCGCGGCCGTCCTGATCAGCACGCACCTGCTCGAGCTCGCGGTGCAGGGGTGCCAGGAGGCGGTGGTCCTCACGGGCGGCCGGGTCGTGGGCGCCGCCCCGGCCGCGGAGCTCACCGGCCCCGACGGCGACGCGCGCTACCGCGCGCTCATCTCGTGACCGGTGCACTCGACCAGCTGCAGGCGTTGCTGGTGCTGCGCTGGCAGATGAGCCGCTCGCCCGGGCTGCGGGTCGGCATCGTGCTCGCCGCGCTGGTGGTGGGCTGGCTGGTCATCCTGGTCGCCGGCAGCGGCGACGCCCTCGACCCGGCCGCGCTGGCCACCGCCGTCGAGCTGGCTCCGGTGGCCTACCTCGGCTTCGGAGCGCTCGCGGTCATCGCGCCGCTCACCGCCGGCGGTGGCAACGAGGTGGTGCCGCCCGACCAGCTGGTCGCCCTGCCGGTCCGGCCGGCGACCCAGTTCCTCGGTGGCCTGCTGCTGGCCCCCCTCAACCTGGTCTGGGTCATCCAGCTGCTGGTCCTGGTCGCCCTCACCTCCTATCTCACCCTCGACGGCAGCGCACTGCGCGGCGGGGTGACCACCGGCGCGTACGTCGCCGGTCTCACCGTCGCCGGGCAGACCCTCGCCTGGCTGGTCGTCGGGCTGCGGCACACGCAGGCCGGCCGCCGGGTGGTCGGCGGTCTCGGGATCACCCTGCTCGGCACCGCCGTGCTGGTGATCCGCACCGGCCACGGCCGCGACCTGCTCGACGCCAGCCCGACCCGCAGCGTGGTGGCCGGCGTCGTCGCCGGCGGGGGCGGCCAGCTGGTGCACTGGGGCGTGGTCACGGGGGTGCTGCTCGCAGGCACCGCGATCGGCCTGGGTGCCGGGGTGCGGACCTGCGCCTGGGCGCTGCGCCGTCCCGGTGACGCCGGCCACGTCCGGCACAGCCAGCCGGTACGACGCCGGGCCGCCAAGGCCGGCGCGCTGCGCGAGCTCGTCGCGGTCGACCGGGCCTCGGTCTGGCGGGCTCCGGCGCTGCGCCGGGGCGGCCTGGTCCTGGCGATCCTGCCGGGGCTGATCGCGGCCGGCACGGCGGTCCCGTGGGAGTCGATGATCGTGCTGCCGGGGCTGGTGGCTGCCGGCGCCGGGCTGCTGTTCGGGGTGAACGCCTTCTGCCTGGACGGTTCCGGTGCGGTGTGGCTGGCCTCGCTCCCCCACGACCCGAGGCTGGTCGCCCGCGCGAAGGCTCTGGTGCTGGCCGAGACGGTGCTGGCCGCGACCGTCGTCGCCGCCCTCGCCGGCTCGCTGCGCAGCCCGGGCTCCCCCACCGGCAGTCAACTCGCCGCCATCGTCGCCTCGGGGCTGGCCTGCACCGCGGTCGTGGTGGCCGGCGCGCTGAAGATGTCGGTACGCCGTCCGCACCGGGCCGAGCTGCGCGGCCCCCGTGACGCCGTCGCCCCACCCGGCGCGCTGGCCGTCGCCAGCGCCCGGCTGGCGGTGCCGGTGGCGGTCGTCGGCGTCCTGCTCGGCGCCGCCAGCCAGGCCGGGATCTGGTGGTGGCCGCCGTTGCTGGCCCTGCCGGTACTGCTGCTGGCCGGCCTGTCCGTGCTGCGCAGCCTGCGCCGCTACGCCGACCCGACGGCCCGCGCCGGCATCGTGCAGGCGGTCGCGCACGGCTGACAGCGGGGCAGGCCCGGCGCCGGGTGTCAGCGTTCTTCAGCCAATCTTCAGCTTCGGGCCCTACCGTCGGGCCCATGCGCTGCTGCTGCCTGCCCCGCGGGTGCCGATGACGTCCAGCGCCGTCCGCGCCATGCTGGCCGCGGGGCTGCTGACGGTCGCGGCGGGCCTGGCGCTGATCGGCGGGACGGCCCCGGCGGCCGGTGCGACCGTGGTCACCCGCGGCCTGCCGGTGAACGCGTCGGCGGCGGACGCCAAGGACTTCTCCGCGCACAACTCGCCGGTCGTCACGCGCCACCCGACCGACCCGCGGATGCTCGCGCTGGTCAACCGGGTGGACGCGCCGGTCTTCTCCTGCGCGATGCACACCTCGGCAGACGGCGGCGCGAGCTGGCAGGCCCGGCCGATCCCCTTCCCGGCAGGGGAGGAGCAGCCCGAGCGCTGCTACGCCCCGGACGCCGGCTTCGGCCCGGACGGGACGCTCTACCTCTTCTTCGTCACGCTGAAGGGCTTCGGCAACACCCCGAACGCCGGCTGGACGGTCTCCTCCACCGACCTGGGGCAGACGTTCTCGGTGCCGCGAAAGGCGCTGGGGCCGTTGGCGTTCCAGGCCCGACTGGCCGCGGATCCGGAGCAGGCCGGCCGGCTGTGGCTGACCTGGCTGCAGGTCGGGCAGGTCGGCACCTTCGCCTTCCCCCAGCCGGGCAATCCGATCCTGGCCGCCCGCTCCGACGACGGCGGCGCCACCTGGAGCCCGCCCGAGCAGGTCAGCCCGCCCTCACGCGAGCGGGTGCTGGCCCCGTCGGTCGCGGTCGCCGGCGACCGGCTGTCCGTGCTCTACCTCGACATCGGCCGGGACTCGCTGGACTACGCAGGCGCCCACGAAGGCCGCGGTGGCGAGCCCTACCCCGGTCCCTGGTCCCTGATGCTCGCCCGCTCGGCCGATGCCGGCGCCACCTGGTCGCAGACGGTGGTCGAGGACGCGGTCGTGCCGGCGCAGCGGTTCGTGGTGTTCATCCCGCCCGCGCCGTCGCTGGCGGTGGGCGGCGAGCGGGTGCACGTCGCGTTCAGCGACGCCCGGCTGGGTGACCCGGACGTGCGGGTCTGGACCTCCACCGACGGCGGCGCGAGCTTCGGTCCCGGCCGGCGGGTCAACGACACCCCCGAAGGGGACGGCACCGCGCAGTACCTGCCGCGGCTCGGGCTCGCCCCGGACGGCAGGCTGGACGTCGTCTACTACGACCGGCGGGTTGACCCCGACGACGCGAACAACGAGGTGTCGCTGCAGTCCTCGACCGACGGCGGCGCGAGCTTCGGCCCGCGGATGCTGCTGTCCGACCGGTCCTTCGACGCCCGGATCGGCCCGGGCAGCGAACGCGGCCTGACCGACCTCGGCAGCGGGCTGGGCCTGGTCTCCGGCGACGAGCGGGCACTGGCGGTGTGGACCGACACCCGCGCCGGCACCGAGGCCTCCGGCAAGCAGGACCTGGCCCGTGCGGTCGTGGTCTTCCAGCCGCCGTCGGCGCTGCGCGGTGCACTGCCGTGGCTGGCCGGGCTGGTGGCCGTCGCGGCTGTGGGGCTGTTGTCCGTACGACCGCGGCGCCGGACGGCCGGACGGCCGGCCGGACGTGACAGGGTCACGCTGCAGGCGGCATCGCACGCAGGAGGGCGAGATGGCAGCTAGCACCCGCACGCCCGAGAAGGGCGGCAAGGACCGGCTCGGCCTGTGGATCGGGCTGGCCCTCGGCGCGCTGGTCCTCTGCTACATCGGGGTCCTGGAGATGTCCCGGCCGCACGTCAGCGGCGATGAGCTGCGCTACGACCAGCTGGTCGAGCTGGCCCAGTCGGGCATGCTGGTCAACGCGCACGTCCTGGACGAGGACGCCTACGTCGTCGGGTCCTACATCGCCGAGACGCCGGAGTTCGGCGCCGAGGCGACCCCGAAGGCCTACAACGCCCCGCTGATCCGCGGGACCCAGCGCGATCTGCTGAACCTGTTCATCGAGAGCCGCGTCCCGGTCACCGTCGACCAGCAGGTCGGCAAGCGGGTCGTGTCGCTGGCCAGCATCCTGCTGCCGAGCCTGATGCTGGTCACGCTGTTCGTCTACCTGATCCTGTCCTACCGCCGCGGGACCGGGCTGTTCGGGATCCGCAGCGTCGCCACCCGGTTCGAGGCCGAGGACGGCGGGGTGACCTTCGCCGACGTCGCCGGGCAGGACGCCGCGGTCGCCGAGCTGCGGGAGCTCAAGGAGTTCCTGTCCGACCCGGAGCGGTTCACCGGGATGGGGGTGGCGGTGCCCAAGGGCGTGCTGCTCTACGGCCCGCCCGGCTGCGGCAAGACGCTGCTGGCCAAGGCGCTGGCGAGCGAGGCCGGCGCCGCCTTCTACTCCATCTCCGGGTCGGACTTCGTCGAGCTGTACGCCGGGGTCGGCGCCGCGCGCGTCCGCGAGCTGTTCAAGGAGGCGCGGGCCAACGCCCCCGCGCTGATCTTCGTCGACGAGCTGGACTCGGTCGGGCGGGCCCGCGGCGGCGGCGGGCCGGGCGCGGCGTCCTCGCACGGAGAGCAGGAGCAGGCGCTGAACCAGGTGCTGGCCGAGATGGACGGCTTCTCCACCGGCGAGCGGGTCATCGTGCTGGGTGCGACCAACCGCCCGGACATCCTGGACCAGGCGCTGCTGCGGCCTGGGCGCTTCGACCGCACGATCGGCCTCGAACGCCCCGACGAGACCGCCCGGCGGGCGATCCTGCAGGTGCACGCCCGCCGTACGTCCCTCGGGGTGGACGTCGACCTGGACGCGGTGGCGAACCGCGCGATCGGGCTGACCGGCGCCGACCTGGCCGCGGTGGTCAACGACGCCGCGCTGCTGGCGCTGCGGGCCGAGCGGACCAGCGTGGCGCAGGCCGACCTGGACGCCGCGGTGCAGCGGATCCTGGAGGCCCCGGAGCGGCAGCGCCGGTTGTCGCTGCGGGACAAGGGCATCGGCCGGCGGTCCGGTGCGGAGGAGCGGCTGACCTTCGCCGAGGTGGCCGGGGTCGACGACGCGATCGCCGAGCTGGCCGAGGTCCGCGACTACCTCGCCGATCCGGCCCGGTTCGCCGCGGTCGGCGCCCGGGTGCCGCGCGGGATCCTGCTGTCCGGCCCGCCCGGCTGCGGCAAGACGTTGCTCGCGCGGGCGGTGGCCGGGGAGGCCAACGCCGCCTTCCTGTCGGTGGCCGGCAGCGAGTTCGTCGAGGTCTTCGCCGGCGAGGGCGCCTCCCGGGTGCGGGAGCTGTTCGCCGAGGCCGCCGCGATCGCGCCGGCCATCGTCTTCATCGACGAGATCGACGCGATCGGGGCCCGCCGCTCGACCGGCGCCGCCGACGGCCACCGGGAGCGTGAGCAGACCCTCAACCAGATCCTCGTCGAGCTCGACGGTTTCGCCGGCCGCGCCGGGGTGATCGTGATGGCGGCGACGAACCGGCCGGACATCCTGGATTCCGCGCTGGTGCGCCCCGGCCGCTTCGACCGGCACGTCGCGATCCAGCTGCCCGACCGGGCCGGCCGGTCCGCGATCCTCGCGCTGCACGCCGCGGGCAAGCCGCTCGGACCCGACGTCGACCTGGACAAGGTCGCCGGCATCACCCTCGGCTTCTCCGGCGCCGACCTGGACAACGTGCTGAACGAGGCGGCCCTGCTGGCCGCCCGGCGGGGTAGTCCGGAGATCTCGCTGCCGCTGGTCGAGGAGGCCGTCGAGCGGGCACACGGCGGCGTCGCCTCCCGCGGCACCGTGCTGTCCGAGCACGAACGCGCCGTCGTCGCCCACCACGAGGCGGGGCACGCCCTCGTCGCCTCATTGCTGACCGGCGCCCGCCCGCACCGGCTGTCGATCCTGGCCTCCGGCGGCTCGCTCGGCCGCTGCGTGACCATCGACAGCCACGACCGGGTGATGTTCTCCCGGCCGATGATGCTCGACCAGATGGCGACCCTGCTCGGCGGCTGGGCCGCCGAACGCCTCGTCTTCGACTCCAACGCCTCCGGCGTCGCCAGCGACCTCCAGCGGGTCACCGAGCTGGCCGGGCGGATGGTCCGCGAATTCGGCATGAGCGAGGCCCTCGGCCCGCTGGACTACCGCGACACCGGCGGCCGCTCCCCCGAGGTCGCCCGCCTCGTCGACGCCGAGACCCGCCGGCTGGTCGAGGAGGCCGGCCGGCAGGCGACCGTCCTGCTCACCCACGCCCGCCCGCAGCTGGACGCCCTCGCCGCCGCACTGCTGGAGCGCGAGACGCTCACCGGCGCCGACCTCGCCGACCTGCTGACGCTCCGGGAGCAGGCGACCTGGTAGAGATCGACCCGATAGAGATCGACCCGGTAGCAGTCGATCCGGTCCCCGGTCCAGCCCTCGACGAGGACATTCCCTCCCTTCCCGCGATGACCGTGAGAAGCCCCGGCTTCACAACTGTTTCAGCGTCCGATCAGAGCATCGACCCTTGCTGTGGCGGCTGCGAGCACTGCGCTGTCAATCTCGTCGCCCAGGACGGTTCCGGCCGTTCGAAGAGCGTCCAGCACCCTCCGGACGCGCGCTCGAGCCGTCGTCGCGCTCAGCCCCCACCGCGACGCCTCGCCGACGAGGTCGTCCACGGTGACCGCGGGCAGGTCCACGCAGCCGCCGATGCTCAGAGCGGCACGGGTGCCGATTCTCGGCCACAGCACCGTCGGAACGGTGTCGTACGCCGGCGAGAGCTCCACCTGGCCAGGGGCGCGGTGCAGCAGGGCGATGTTCTTCGCGTGTGCGTCAGCGTTGCCGATCACCACTGTGAGGACGACCTGGTCGAGCAGAGCCCACATCTGCTCGTTCCCACCCCAGGCATCGAGAAGCCCGGCGATGGTCTTCAGGGTGGGTCCGCCGTGCTGCTCGTACTTGGCTCGGCCCCTGGCCCCGTCCGGGTCGGTTCCTGTCGCCTGACAGGCATCTTCCTGGTGCACGCGTACGGCGGGTGCGAGCGCAATCGGATCCACACCGGCCGGCAGCTCGAGACGGTCGAAGCGTGTCACGATGAGGCATTCGGCCTCGCCGATCGTCACGAACTCAGAAGCCGCAGCGGGCAGTCCTGCGGCCCGGGCGAGCTCGAGGCAGGCGTGCTCGGCGCGCACGAGTCCTGGGCGCAGCCGGTCGTCGAGCTTGAGTATGTGGGTGGATGGCCAGCCGTGCACCGGCCGTCCCCAGCCGCCGCCCGGAAGCGCAACCAGCAGCATCTTGTCCTGCAGCCCGGCCACGGAAAGTTCGGAGTCGTCGAACAGCCCCAGCGGATGGTCGCCGAGTTCCCCGACTGCCTGTTCGAGGCCGGCGGTGCCGTACGGCTCGACGATGGGGTCACTGGCCGGCGCCGGAACCTCCGAGACGACCAGCGCGCCGGCCACGTCCCGCCCGAAGCGCGCAAGCATGCCGAGCACGTCGTGGGTCGGTACACCGGCCAGGCCCGCCATGGCCTGCCTGTGCCGCCCCTCGGGCAGCAGGCCGGTGGCGAAGGCCCACCCGTCCAGGGCTGCGGTGCGCAGCGGGAGCGAGCACGACAGCAGCGGGATCCCCAGATCGTGGCTGGCGAGTGCTTCAGCGGTGTAGTGCACGCGGATCTTGCCGATGCCCGGCGCTCTGAGAAACGCCACGTGCTGGTCGTGAAGCCACACCTCGAGCTGCCGCACCCGAACCATCAGGGCGACTGCGCGGCAGCCGACGATGCCGCCGACGGGGTCTGGTCCGGATCGGGCAAGGTCACTACCATCTGCGCGCCGAGCCGGCGCAGGACCAGCAGCACCCGGTCGAGCAGGACCACGGTCAGCCCGGTCTCCATCCGCGCCAGATAGGTGCGGGCGATGCCCGTCTGCTCGGCCAGCTCCACCTGGCTGAGCCCGCACCGGCGTCGAGCCTCCGCGACGGCGATCCCGAGCTCCGCAGCCGTGCGTACCGTGACCTGCTTGCCCATCGCCGGCCTCCTGTGCGTAGTCCGGCACATGCCAGCCTGGAAAAGGGATGTGCGTTTTTCGGCACAGTATGTTCTTCGGTGCGGTTGTGCAATTATCCGCCCAGGCGGGTGTCCGCGGCGGTCGGCGTCTTGCGCCGCGGTCCCCGGGCCCCGCGCTGCGCACCGTCGTCGTGGCCGACGACCTGGACGAGCTGCGTGGGCCGCTGACCGGCCGCCACCGGCTTCCCCACCACCTGGACGCCTCCGCGCGCCACCTGTACGACTTCGCCGACGAGCAGTGGCGCGAGCTGGCCTACCGGACCGTGTTGATGGAAGCCGGCAACTCGTCCGTCGCATCCTCGCCGCCACCTGCAGAACGGCATGAGCGAAGCCGACCTCACCATGAGGCTGGCGAGGACGCACTCCGCCAAGGAGACCCCGTCCGAGCATCACAACGCCCGCGCTGGCGGGCAGGTAAGGCCCGTTAGCACTTGCCGTCGTGGTACCGCCCGTAGTACCATAGCGTGGGATGGCGTCGGTACCGAAGATCGTGACGGCGATGAGGAGCAACCCTCGGAATGTGCCCTACATCGATCTCCTCAAAGTGTGCGAGCACCACTTCGGGCCACCCCGGCAGAGCCGGTCGTCCCACGCCGTGTTCAAGACGCCATGGGCAGGCGACCCGCGCGTGAACATCCAAAACGACAGGGGCAAGGCGAAGACCTACCAGGTCCGCCAGGTTCTCGCCGCGATCGACAAGAAGGACGCGAAGTGACCGAAACCCAGAACCCGATCGACGCGCGGCACTACACCTACCGCGTGACGTGGTCGGCAGAAGACGGCGAGTACCTCGCCACCTGCCTGGAGTTCCCGTCCCTGTCCTGGCTCGACAGTTCCCGCGCCGAGGCGATGGACGGCCTGGAGTGCCTGATCACAGAAGTCGTCGAAGACATGCACAACAACGGCGAGAAGGCGCCTGTGCCGCTGGCCGAGCGCAAGTTCTCCGGAACCTTCAACGTCCGCATCGGAGAGCACCTCCACCGTAACCTCGCCATGCACGCGGCAGAGGAAAGCATGAGCCTCAACCAGTACGTTGTGAAGAAACTCGCCTCAGCCTGACCAGCAGCACACAGCCCGCTGGCGGCAGCGCACGGCGGCAGTCGCCCGGCCACCACATAGCGTCACCGTGCACTGTCCGGCATGACGAGGTTGACCGACCTGCTGCGGACGAGGGCGCACGAGCCGCGGACGGGCCGAAGCCGCTGATCGGCTGTGGCGCTGGGCAAGCTCAGCTTCGGCGGCAGAGCCCCACAGCTGATCTTGTGTGCCGGGCGCCGTTGATCGGCTGTGGGGAGCCGCGCGCTCAGCCCGGGCGCGCGGGCGACACAGCCGATCATGGGCAGCACGGGACTACCCACAGCTCGAGCGCGCTGACGTGTACCGCCAGCCTGACTGGTACAACTCGGTAGGCTGAAGTACATTTTGTACGTGAACTCCTCGGTGCCAGATCTCGCCGTCTCCGACGCCCGTCAGCAGCTGGCGGCGATCATCGACCGTGCACGCGCCGAGCACGCCCCGGTCTACCTGGCTCGGCGGGGCAAGCGGGTGGCCGCGGTCATCGATGCCGAGGACCTCGAGCGCCTCCTCGAACTCGCTGAGGACATGGCCGACATCCGGGCCGCTGAGGCGGCACGTGCAGAGATGCGAGCGACGGGCGAGTCGCCGATCCCCTGGGAGCAGGTCAAGGCAGACCTCGGGCTGGCATGACCTACCTCGTCACCCTGTCGCCGATGGCGACGCGGCAGCTGCGCACGCTCGACGCTGCGGCGCGGCGCCGCATTCAGGCCGCTCTCGAACTTCTTGCCGAGCAACCCCGGCCACCCTCTGCGACGCAGCTCGTCGGGGGCGCAGGAGAGTGGCGGGTCCGCACCGGCGACTACCGGATCGTGTACGAGATCGAGGACGACCAGCTGCTGGTCCTCGTCCTGCGGCTCGGGCACCGGCGCGAGGTCTACCAGTCCCGCTGACACCGTCGTCCTGTCGACGCCGGCCCCTGCACGACCGTGCACGCCTGGGTCAGGGACGTACTCGCAGGTTGACCAGGTTGGCCGGTAGGTCGGGTGACCGCCCGCCGCCACCCTCCCCCGGCACCTGCCAGCAGCTCCTCGTCCGGCAAGAGCGCGCCGGCCTAGGCGTTGCGGAAGTAGGTCTCGCGTTCGCGGGCGGCGCAGCTGGGGCAGTTCTCGCCGTGGGTGTGGATGAGTCGCTCGATGCCGCACTGCAACGGCCGCAGGTCGCTGGTGACCACCAGGGTGATGGCGCCGGCGGCGACGGCGTCCAGCCGCAGGCCGCCGAATTCCGGTGGCGCGGCCAGGATGACGGCGCAGTCGGGGACGATCTGGTGCAGCTCGCCGACGATCCGCAGCCCGTACGTTGCGGCCGAGGCCAGGTCGACCACGGCCAGGTCGGGCCGGGCGGCCGCGGCGGCGGCCAGCACCTGGGTGCCGGTGCGTACGGTCGCGGCGATCCGCAGCCCGTACAGGTCGGCGAGGGTGTGCACCATCGCCGCGGCCACCGCCGGTTGACTCTCGCAGATCACCGCCACCAGCCCCGCCCCGTCGGTCACCATGTGCTCACAGTCCCAGCCGTTCCTGAAGATGACCTGAAGAACTAGATGTTTTCTACACTCACTGGCAGGCAGAGCACGAAGGCGCCGTCGCGGTGGACCAGCTTCCCGCCCAGGACGTGGGCCAGGTCGCGCCCGATCGGCAGGCCCAGGCCGCTGCCGCCTTCGCCGTCCAGGCTGACGAAGCGCTCGAAGATGCGGTCCTGCATGCCTTCCGGTACGCCCGGCCCGTCGTCGGCGACCCGTACGTCCACGCAGGCCCGGCCGGGCTGGATCGCCACGTCGATCCGCGCGTGGGCGTGCCGGCGGGCGTTGTCGAGCAGGTTGGCCACGATCTCCCGGACGGCGCTGTCGTCGGCCACGACGTTCCAGCTCAGTGCGGGGGCACGTAGCACGACGTCCAGCTGCGGGGCCAGGCTCCACAGCCGGTTGATCTCCTCCCGGCAGAGCGCGACCAGGTCGATCTCGGCCGGCCGCAGCACGGTCCCGGCCCCCAGCCGGGACAACGTCCGCAGGTCGGCCTCGAGCCGGGTCAGCCGGGAGGCCTCCTGCAGCAGACTGTCGGACAACTCCTCCTGACCGGCCGCCCCGCGCAGCAGCGCCTCCGCGCACGCCTGCACCGCCGCCAACGGGGTGCGCAGCTGATGCGCGGCATCGGCCAGGAACTGCCGGTGCGCCCGATGCACCGCCACGGTGTGCGCCAGCGCCGCCTCCAGCTCATCGACGGTCGCGGCCAGCAGGCGCAGCTCGAGCTCCCGGTCGGCGGCACCGCCGGCCGGGGCTCCACCCCGCTCAGCCACTCCCGCCCCGGCCGGCCGACCGGCGGCCCAGCCGGGTGCCCAGCCACATCGTCAGCGCTCCGGCGGCGAACACCCCGACCGCGGCGCCGGCGACCAGGCTGCTGGCCGCCGGGCCCGCCGCCGCAGCCGGCCCGTCCTCTTCGTGCGAGCCGGGTGTTGCGGCCGCGCCGCCGGCACCGTCGCCGGCTTCGATCTGGAAGGAGGCCCGGGCGGTGCCACCGACCCCGCCACCGGGCTGGCGGGACAGCGCGGTCAGCACATACAGCCCCGGCTCGCCGTCCGGGACGGTGATCGGGATGGAGAAGCTCGGACCGTTGCCCGTACCGAGCAGCGCGCCCTGCAGGCCGTTCCAGCGGATCTCCACCGGAGCGCCGTCGAAGTTGTCCCCCAGCACGGTGACCTGCCCGCCGGCCGGGCCGGACGCCCGCGGCTGCACCGCCACGATCGTCGGCTGCGGCACACACGCCCACGCGGTGGCCGCCACCGCCATCGACAGCAACAGCCCCACGGCCGCCATCGCCCGGGTCAACGGCGTCGTGATCGGCAGCAGCATGGCTAGCGCAGCGGGGTCTTGCGGGTGCCGCCGCTGCCGGCCGCCGGGGTGGGTGTGGGGCGGGTGTAGCCGGCGACGGCGTTGAGGTGGCGTTCGAGTTCGATGCCGGACAGCGTCTCCTGCTCGACCAGGGCGGCGGTGAGGTTGTCCAGCACGGTGCGGTGCTGGTCCAGGATGTTGCGGGCGGCGGTTTCTTCCTCGTCCAGGATCCGGCGGATCTCACTGTCGAGCTGCTCGAGGGTGGGTTGGGAGACGTCGTGGGAGGCCAGGTAGTCCCGGCCCAGGAAGATCTCGCCCTGCTCGCGCAGCACCCGGACCCGGCCGAGCCGGCTCATCCCGAACCGGCCGGCCATGTCCCGGGCGGTGTTGGTGGCCCGTTCCAGATCGGCCTCCGAGCCGGTGGAGGGCTGCCCGAGGATCATCTCCTCGGCGGCGATCCCGGCCATCGCGATGGTGATCCGCCCGGCCATCTCATCGCGGGTGAACACCGCCTTGTCCTCCTCGAGCATCGCCAGGTGCCCGACGCCGTTCCCGCGGGCGATCACCGACAGTTTGTCGACCTCAGCGGCCTTGCCCAACGCCGCGGCGACCACGGCATGGCCGGCCTCGTGCACCGCGATCCGTGACTTCTCCGCCGGTGGGATCAGCCGGGCCGCCCGGCGCGGCCCGGACAGCACCCGCTCCACAGCCTCCTCCAGGGCCCGCCGGTCGATGCTGCTGGCCTTGGCCCGCACCGTCAGCAGCGCCGCCTCGTTCACCACGTTCGCCAGGTCCGCGCCGGTGAACCCGGCCGTGCGGCGGGCGATGTGCGGCAGATCAGCCTCCGGATCGGCCAACCGGCGTTTGTGCGCATGCAACCGCAGGATCTCCAGGCGGCCGGCCGCATCGGGGCGTTCGATCGTGATGTGCCGGTCGAACCGGCCGGCCCGCAGCAACGCCGAATCCAGGATGTCCGGCCGGTTCGTCGCCCCCAACACCACCACCCCTTCAGACGGGCTGAAACCGTCCATCTGGACCAGCAACTCGTTCAGCGTCTGCTCCCGCTCATCATGCCCACCACCCAGCCCGGCGCCGCGCTGCCGGCCGGCGCCGTCCAACTCGTCGATGAAAATGATCGACGGGGCATGCGCCCGGGCCTGGGCGAACAAGCTGCGCACCCGGGCCGCGCCGACCCCGACCAGCGACTCGACGAACTCCGAGCCGCTGATGGAGTAGAAACTCGCGTTGGCCTCCCCGGCCACCGCCCGGGCCAGCAACGTCTTCCCGCACCCGGGCGGACCGACCAGCAACACCCCCTTGGGCGGCAACGCACCCATCACCTCGAACGCCTTCGGATCAGCCAGGTAGTCCCGCACCTCCGCCAACTCGATGATCGACTCCCGCGCCCCGGCCACATCAGCGAACGTCGTCGCGGTGCGGGCCTTACCGACCCGCTTGTCCCCCAGCTTGCCGAACAGCAAGAACTCCGACGCGCCGTCCCCACTGGAGCGGGTGGCATAGAACAGCAACGCGAACAGATTCGCCAAGATCACCAGCGGCAGCAGGAACTGCGCCACGAACCGCACCATCGCCTTACCGGTCTGGGTCTGCACACTCACCGGCGTCTCGGCATTGAACAGGCTCCGGAGCAGATCGTTGGTCGCGGTGTCCGAGCGCGGATAGGACGTCCAGAACTGAGCGCCATCCGCCAGCGTCCCGACCACCCGGGCGTCC
This sequence comes from Mycobacteriales bacterium, assembly GCA_040902655.1. NCBI lineage: Bacteria > Bacillati > Actinomycetota > Actinomycetes > Mycobacteriales > Mycobacteriales bacterium. Next base: position 141,694 of record JBBDWV010000017.1, on the reverse strand, counting down.
TCGTCCAGCAACCGGGCCGAAGCCACCTCACCGGCCAGCACCTTGCGCTGCAGATCCCCGAACGCCAACTCACTACCCGGCGACGGCGGACGCAGCACCACCAACGCCAACGCATACACCACCAGCAGCAACGCCAACGTCCCACTGAGCCACCGCACCCCCCGACTCACCCGCGGCGGCGCCGCACCACCGTCAGCGGTCTCGGGCACCACAGGGTCAGCCGTCTTGGATCGCAGTCGCATCAGAGATCTCCGGTCAGTGAACGTGCACAACAACACTCGGTAGGCAACAGCAGATCGTGCGTGGATACAGCCGCCTCAGTAGGCGACCCGCGGCCGCGGCCGACCCGCCGGACTCCGCCGGCGCGACGCGCGATTGGACAGCACCAGCAAGGAGAAACAGCCCGCCGCAAGCGCCCCGCCCAACCCCAGGCCGGTCTGCGCCGCCGACATCGCATACCGGGTCGAATGACTCCCAGCCGGCCCGTCGTCCTCCTCGCCGGCCGCGACCCCCTGCTGCCCCACCCCGGTACTGCCCTGGGCCGGAGCCGCCGCTGGACCAGCCGGCGCCGCCGGAGCCGCCGGCGCGCCAGCCGACACCGGACCCGGCGCCTGCGCCACCGCCGGCGCCTGCACTCCCGCCTGCCCCGGCACCGGCGCCTGCCCCGCCGACAGCACCTGCCCAGCAGCCTGACCCGGCGCCGGAGCCTGACCGGCCGCGGGCGCCTGCGCACCCGCCGGAGCCTGACCGGGCGCCGGAGCCTGACCCGGCTGCGGAGCCTGACCCGGCTGCGGAGCCTGACCCGGCTGCGGAGCCGGAGCCTGACCGGACGCCGGCGCGGGTGCCTGCCCTGGCGCGGGAGCCGGCGCAGGAGCCGGCCCAGGCGCCGGTGCCGGAGCACCACCGGTGCCAGCCGGCGGCGCCGGCTGACCTCCCGAAGCGTTCTGCTGCGGCGGCGGCGCACCCTCATTGGCCTGCGCACCCGGCGGAGGCGGCGGCGGCGCGTCGTAGGAGAACAGCACCTTCTCCAACGACGGCAACTCCCCGACCAGCGCCTGGACCGGCACCGCCTCGGCCACCGAATGCGGCGGGGTGGTCACCACCAACTCGCTCTCGGAGCGGGCTGTGATCGTCGCCGGCTGCCCGCGCAGCTGCACCTCGCTCACCTGCGCCAGCCCTCTACCGGCAAGGCGTACGGCCGTGCCGCCCTCCATCGGCCCCGACGGCGGAGTGAGCCCGGATACCCCCGGGCGGTAGGTGAACAACGGGGACGGCTTCGAGTCCCCCCGCGGGTCGGTGCTGACCGCGACCGGCACCTTCTCCCCGGACGGCCTGCCGGCAGCCAGCGGCGGCACCTGCACCGTCACCTTCGTGTCCGAATAACTCACCACCGTCGCCGGCTGCCCGTCGATGGTCACCTTCGGTGCGGCCGCATCCGCGGGCACCTCCTGCTCCGGATCCTGCTCAGGATCCCGGAAACCACTGCCACTGATCTGCACCTCACCACCCCCCAAGCCCGACCCGGACGACGGCTCGATCCCGCTGACCTGCGGCAGGCTCAGGTAGGTGAAGACATCGGCGCCGGGTGAGGCGGGCAGGGCCGGCACGGTCGGTGATGCCGGCCGCGGCGGCGACGTGGGGGGCGCGGGAACCAGCGGCCCCACAGCACCTGGAACAGCAGGGTCCTCAGCAACAGGGCCGGGGTCGATCTGCACCCCCACCCGAACCTCACCCGGAGCGTGCGGCGGACTGATCACCTCGATGACCTTCGCCGTCCCCTGCTCCCCGACGGCAGGACCCACTGTGAAAGACACAGGCGCGTCGCCGAAGGAGACCGACCGCACGCACTCACCGGCGAATTGACCCCTGATGTTCACGCCGGTACCACCCGCCGCGCGGCCCCGGTTCGGGTCCAGCAAATCGATTCGCCCCGGGCCGGGGCGGGTGAAGGTGAAGGTCGGGAACGCCGGCCCGGCCACCCCCCGCCCCTGCACGATCACCGACACCCCCACCTCACCCGGAACATGCGCCGGGCTGTTCACCGTGACCGAGGTGTCCGTCAGGCGCACAAAGTCCTTTCTGGGGATCGAGACCTTCCCGAACCGCACCTCCGACGCTTCAGCCAGGCCACGTCCTGACAGCGTCACTTCTGTGCCACCACAGCTGAACCCGGCCGCCGCCGAAGCCCCCAGCAGCTCCAACACCGGACCGGCAGGCGTGAACAGCCGCGCCACCCCCACCCGAGCGTCCTTCGGGCCGCTCTCCCCAGCGGCCAGAACCTTGTTGCCAACCCCCCCACCGAGGCCATCCAGCGTGACAAACTTCGCGGTAGAATCGTCGGGTGCCGGATCCGGTGCCCGCGTCCACAGCGGAACGGACGAATTCTCGAGGCTGGCCGGATCGAAGACGTGGGCGACTTTGAGCCGGTTGATCGCCAGGACCGTGCCGTCGGGCAACAACACCGGAGCAAAACAGTTTTGCGGACAGGTAGCAATCGCGCTCCACCTGCCTCTCGGGCGACCTGACAACGGATCCACTTCTCCCGCAGCCGGATCAAACACGCCAGCCGAGTTGGAGGAAAAAGCGAGCACCTTGCCGTCGAGCAAACGCAGCGACCGCGAGGACCCGGGGGAGCCGCAAGGTGAGTCACCACCGAGGGGGGGGTCCCCCGCAAGCGTCCACGATTCATTCTTCGGATCAAAAAGGTAGGTGCCGCACGTGGTGAGGATGCGGCCGTCGGGTAGTGAGGTCCCGCTACCCGTATTGTGCCTGTCGGGCATGGGTGCCGTCACCGTGAGGCTGTCCGTAACCGGATCGAACAGCTCGGCGCTGCGCGATACATCACGGTCATTGGGATGCGGGTTAGGGCTATCATTTTCGCCGCCGGCGATCAGCACCTTGCCGCAGTGGGGACCGCACTGCTCCTGCGTGCCTTCGACCAACGTGTGGGAGGAGAAGTTAGCCCGGTAATAACTCGAGTTCTTCGCGGCTGTCCAGGTTCCCCCGGCCGGACTCGGCCGGAAATGCTGTGGCGGTACGTAGTCGCTAGTCCCGCTGCTTACAAAGGCGACAAGAGCACCTCCATCCCGCAACGCGGTCATCAAGGCGATCGACTTGCGGATGCCGGGATTGCTTGTTGGGGTCCACCGGTCTGTGCTGGGGTCATAGATCGCGAACTGCGTGAGGCACCTTGGCAGGGGGAAAGATCCGCAACCGTCCACATCTGTTTCCGCGGGCTCGCGGTGGGCGGCGAGCACCCGCCCGTCAGCCAACCGCGTTGAGCGCGGATAGAACACCGGCTTCGCTGGTGGAGCGGCAGCTGACCACGACCCGGCACCGGCCGCCGCTGAAGGCAAAGCTGCAGCGGACGCAGCGGGCAGCGCCAGCGCGGAGGCTGCCAGAGCCGCGACGGCAGTCAGCGCCGCGAGCCGGCGGACACCGCGACGATGGTGGCGCGGTCGGTGGCCGGTCCAGCCAGAGCGGCCCTCGGCGGTGGGAAGGAACGGGTCGGTCATCGGGCGGGTGTGCTCCTCAGCTGATGCACGGGTGGCGCGGGCCTGACAGATATGCTGACGCAGCTTCCTGAAGAATCCCTGAAGCCGGGCGGGGATCGTCACGCCGTTCAAGGTGGACGGCGCGCCGGAGCGCGCTTATCGAGTCAGCGGCGGCGCCTTCGCAGCAGGCGCGTGCTCAGCACCGTGGCCGTCCCGATCAGTACGAGCGCGGCAGCCGCAGCGGCCGGAACCGGCAGCGACCGGCTGCCGGCAGGGGGTGGCGCTACGGCCAGAGCAGCTGGGCAGGACGTCACCAGGTTCAACCGACGGACCCGGTCGTTGTTGGCGTCGGCGATGAGCAGGTTGCCGCAGGCGTCGAGCACCACGTCGGTGGGCGCGCTCAGCGCCGTCAGCGGGCCTTTGCGCTCATCGCCGTTGAAGCTCCCCTGCCCAGTACCGACAGCGGTCGTGAGCAGGCCGCGGGGGTCGAGCTGACGGATGGTGTGGTCGGCGCGGCTGACGATGTACAGGTTGCCCGACCGGTCCAGGGCCAGCGGCCCCACCGAGGGGAGGCGTGTCTGCAGCGCCGCAGCACCGATCTGATCGGTGCCGGCGCTACCCGTGCCGGCGATCAACGCGGTCTCGCCCGGCGGCACCGGCACACCATGCGCTACCACTGGCACGTCGCTCCGATTGACGAACCACACCCGGTGTACCGAGGGGCTGGCTGCGACAATCCGCCCATCCACACGCGGGGGGGGCTCCACCCCGACGTCGGCGAGGTAGAGGTTGCCGGCGAGGTCGGCGGTCAGGCCCCTGATGTAGCCGCAGCACCGGGTGAGGTCCATGCCGCGATCCGCAGGGCGCCCGGCACCCTGAAGCACTGTTGTGATCGTGCCCTGCGGATCGACCTGGCGCACCCGGCCGCGGTAGGAACTCTCCGGCGTGTCGTCGTCGTCAGCCAGCAGCAGGTTCCCCTTCCCGTCGAGCACGAACGTGGAGGCCCTGGCACCGCCGGCGACAGCGGCGAGCGCACCCGGGGCGATGAGCTGGCCGTGCGCGCTCAGCGGTGCGCTACCCAGGTTCAGCACATGAACCCCGGCCTGGTCCCCGAGGTACAGCGCCCCGGATGGGCCCGCCGTCATCTTGCTCACCTGGCCAAGACCGTCCGGCGGTGGCGCAGCACCGGCAGTTCCAGCGTCGATGACAGTGCGCACTTCGCCCGACGACGCGATGCCGTACACCCGGCCGAGCAGTGCGCTCGCGAAATAGGCATTGCCGCTCGCATCGGCAGTGAGACTGTCGGGTTTGCCGACCCGTGCCGTCTCCGGCTGCACTGCCCCCGCCGACCCTGCCCCCGCCCCCGCCGCACAGGTCCAGCGCAGCGCCGCACCGTTGCCCAGCGCGGCCCGGATCGTCCCGGCCCGGTCCACTACCCGGACCTGGGCGTTGCCGGCATCGGAGATGAACAGCCGTCCACCCGACCCGATCGCCACCCCCACCGGCCGATCAAGACGGGCCTGCACAGCCGGCAGGTCGTTGCCGTCGAACCCGGCCACACCCGTCCCGGCCACCGTCGCCACGGTTCCGGCCGGGTCCAGTCGGCTGATCCGATGATTGGCCTGCTCGGCCAGGAACAGGTTCCCCTCCCGATCCGCGGCGATACCCGACAGCGCTGACACCGGCCGCACGCCAACGGCAAAGGCCCCGGCGCCGCCGACCACCTCGGTGAGAACCTCCCACGCGCCAGCGGCGAGCGTCACGCCGTGAGCCGACAGCTCCGTTCCGGCCAGGTTCAGCATCCGCACCTGCGCCCGGGGACGCGGCCCGCCAAGCGCGGCCGTTAGATACAACCGCCTCTGTGCGACCGCCAGCGCCGGCGCGACCGCCTCCACCGATGAACCCACAGGCCCCGAGCCGGCCGTGCTCCCGACGGAACCCGCGATCGTGTCGATCATCCCCGCAGGGACTGTGAGCGCGTCGGGGGTGCCGGGATAGAAAGTCACCGGCTGGTTGCTGCGGTTCAAAAAACGCAGGCTGATCCTGGCTGCTGCGGGCTCGATCTCGTCCGCGACGTACACGTTGCCCGCGCGGTCGGCGGTGACAGCAGTGATCCGGGTGAACCGGGCCGCCCGCAGCGGACCACCATCCCCGACGCTGGCTGAGCCTGGTAGTCCCGCCGGGGCCGTCGTCGGCGAGCTGGCCCCGGCCACAGTCATCAGTCCCTTGTCGAGTTGCAGGATCGCGCTCGAGGTCGCCACAAGCACCCCGCCGGTGCCGTCAGCCGTCAGCGAGGACGCCGACCTCGGGCGAGCATCCGCTCCCTTCGCAGCCGGGCCGGTAGACCTCGCTGGACCCACCCGGTTCACCACGACGTACCCGCTGTTCAACACCGTGGTCACCAAGCCGTCATCCGCAGCATCAGACTTGAACCACAAGGCACCAGCATTATCGGCAGCGACCGCGCCCACCGCGGACGAAGCCGGATCCGCGGTTGAGGTTCCTGCACAGAAACCGGGTCCGGCCACGGTGTCCACCGTGGCCACCGGGCCCGGAGCCCGCAGCAACCCCGGTGAAGCCGCCGGCGCCGGCGCCGCCAAGGTGACCAACAGGCACAGCGCGACCACCAAGCCCGCCCTGCCGGCGCGCAGGCTCATCTGCATCGACGCCCCGGTCTCCCGCACGTGCCTAGGCCCGTTGCCACGCAGAGATCCGGCGGTTGTCGGCAACCGCGACAGCCGAGTCGGCGACCACCCGACCAGACGCCTGCCCAGCAACGCTGTCCAGTCACTGCGCAACCGGCTCACGCCGGTGACGGCTGAAGTGGCCTGCAGCGGCCGACTATCCTCGGCCACACCTGCGGGCGCCGCCGCCAACCACAACGGCGCGTGCAGTAGCCTTCACCGCGACGCTCCAGCCTCACAGGGCGAGCAGGGGACGACGCACGATGGGATCCTTCGAGTCGCAGCGGGACACGCGCGCTTGGTGATGTGGGACAGGTCACCATGCATGGCGTGCCCCGCAACGAGGCAAAAGGACGGTCCCGAGCAGGGCGGTCCCCAATCCGTCTACTGCCCGCGGTCCCGCTCACAGGATCAGCGACACCCTGAAGATCCGAGGACTGCACCCTGCGACTCACAGGTGATCTTCAGCATCTCAGATCATGAGGAGCTTCACATCCGGGGCCGAGGCTCCGGTGCTTGACAATGACTCATCGTTCCTGATGCAGACCTTGACTACTTCGCCAGCGGCCGCTGTCCCCTGTGGGAAGACTCCAGAGCCCACTCCATCCGTCAGCGTAATCGAGCCCTTGCTTTCAATCACAGCATCGTTATTCGGAGACACGCAGTACTGACTGACCGCGTTCTTCATGTTCAGCCAGCGCACATCATGGGTCGCGTTCCCCCCTAGCTCACCCGTCAATTGGTTCTGCGTCACGCATGTCGTGGTGGGCCCGACCTGCAGACCGAAGGTTTCTGCCTTATACATGCCTTGCGCGGGATAAGCTGCGGAGGCCGCCGAACCAGTGCGGTTGTCTACGGGTGCCGGTATGGGGCAGTACCCGTGTACTCCGCCCTCTTCCAGCGCGTTAGGTGAATAGCCCCCTGCTCCGTCGGTGAACGCGCTACTGGTCAGGAGCGGATCGGTTGGGCTTGTCGCTGTCACCGTGAGCTTGCCGTAGAAGTAGGTGCAGGCGTAGGCGCTGCCTGTCATCGACAGCACGAGCGTGCCGGCTGTGAAGCCGAGCAACGATGCCTTGCGCGTCAGAGATCTGCATGTCATGTCCATGTCCTCTTCTGGGGGTGCCCCCGAGTAAGTTGCGCCTCACCGGCTGGTGGCCCGGTCAGTGTGGCAGCCGAACCTGAAGAAACTCTGAAGTCAGCGTTCGGCTTTCTACGGGCTCGATGTGCCGCTGTCGCTGCTGGGGTGGCTGTGGGGGTGGGGGTGGGGGGCCCGCGCGCGCCGTCCGGAACTCGGAGTTCATCCCACGCAACAGGTGTGACACTCCCTCATCGTCGGCCTCGAAGCACAGCAAGGCGTACCGGGTGTTGGGTGCCAGATCGACGGCGAACGTCGTGTCGGCTCCTGGCCGAAGGCTTTCGAAGCCGGCGAAGGGGCGCACAGCCAGCCGCCGGTCACCGCGGATCTGCTCGTCGATCGGGGGGATGTCCTCGGTCAAGGGCAGCATGTTCAGGCTGTGCACGACAGTGCCGGTGTTGCGAACCCGGAACAGCACCCGGCCGGCGGTGATCGTCGGGTCGTAGCTGAAGCCGTACTCGGTCATCGTGACCTGCACTACCTGCGGGCCCGGTGGCAGAGCCGCGACGGGCGCTCCGGTGGGTGACTGGCAGGCTGACAGCAGCGCCGCGCTGAGGACGGCGACGGGCAGAACCGGCCTGGTCCTCACGCGGCAGCCTGGGAACGCTGCCGCCGGTGGCGCCGGCCGAGGGTCGCTACAGCGATCAGTACTGCCAGGATCAGGGCAGTTCCGACGATCTCGACCGTCCCGAACCGCCGACCTGCGTCGGGCAGGCCGACGGTGGCGGCGAACAGGTCCTGGCCGGTGCCGCCGGACTCGGAGTGGCGGGTGTCGGGCCAGACCGCGACGGCCCCGACGCGCTGGGAAAGCAGACCCAGGCGGGCTCCGATCTCGTACTGGCCGCGGGCTGAGGCGTGTACGTACTGCTGACCGATCTGGGTGTCCGACGGTGCGCGGGAGATCTGCGCGTTCGGTGTGAAGCTGCGCCCGCCGTCAGCCGACCAGGTCAGGTAGAGGTGGTTGAGCACGTTCGCCGGGTCGTCCCGTCGGTCGAAGAAGACCGCGTCCAAGCGTCCTTGTGGGGACAGCGAGAGCCGGGGCAGGTACTGCCGGGCGCCGTTGCCCAGCGGGTCGTCGTTGAGCCGTGTGATGTCCTGCCAGGTCCGGCCGTGGTCGGGGGAACAGCGCGCGAGGCTGTCGGCGTCGCCGTTGCGGGCGTCGGTCCAGGCCGCGCACACCAGCCCACCGGAGCCGGCGACCAGCGCGGCCGGGGCCATCGTGAAGATCAGCATCACCCGTTCGGGGGGGGCAATCTGCGCATCCACCACCCGCGCGGGCTCGAAGCGGCGACCGCCGTCGCGGGAGGTCGACAGCAGCAACGTCCAAGGTTGCTCCCACACCGCCCCCTCCAGGCCCTGATAGTCGATCGCGTCCCGGCCCAGGTCGTAGAAGCCGACGTGCACACTCGAGTCCGGACCCAACGCCAGCGCCGGAGCGACCACCCGCTCCCGAGCCGGATCACTGACCTGCACAGGGTCGGTGAACGTCCGGCCACCGTCGTCGGAGTAGGCGGTCAGGATCGGGTTCGGTGGCGGACCGAAACCACCCAGCGACGGCTCGGACGTCGCGGCGAGCCACACCAGGTGCAGACGCCCGGTCTCACCGAGCTCAGGGTCGACCGCCATCCGGACGGCGTAGTTACGCGCCCCGAGCACCTGCCGCGGCTCGGTGAACGTCCGGCCGCGGTCCTCGGAGGTGGTCAGGAACACCCCGACCGGCTCGTTACCCGCGCCGGCCAACCCGACGAACAGGTAATGCAACCGGCCAGCACGGTCGAAGGCGACCTCCGGGGCGTAGCACTTCTGCGCCCCCGCAGGCAGAACCGGAACGGGGCGCGCCGACACCCAGCTGCGCCCGGCGTCGCCCGACACCTGAAGCGCGCAACTGAAGTCCGGCGCGTCCAGGCGGTTCGCCATCACCACGAAACGCGGCTCGGCCGGGTCGGCAAGGATCATCGGGGAGTTGTTCGACACCCCGACGATCTGGTTCATCGCCGTGACCGCCACCTCATCAAGAACTTGCGGCTGGCCGGCAGCGCCGGGGTCTTGGGGCGGGAGCTCACCGCCGGCGAGCACGGCGCCGATGAGTGCGGCTGCCGCGGCCAGTGTCAGCAGGAGCGACCGGCGGGACGGAACTCTGGCCGGGAGGAGGTCACGGCTCACCTCCGCACCCTCGACGTGCCTGGTGGCGCTGGACAGGAAAGCTCCTGGGTGAGCACGTCAGCGGCGGCGCACGTCCGGCCCGGCTGTCGGCTTACGAGCGCGGGCCGGCGGGGACCCGGCGGGTACGGGCGACCGCCACGGTCGTGCCGGCGAACAAACCGACCAGGCCCACCCCGAGCAACGCCACCCCCAGTGAGCTGACCCCGTTAGATGCTGACGCCGCGTCCAGCGGCTGAGCGGCCAGGCTCGTCGGCCACAGCTGCGGGGCCGCCACGGGCAGCGAACCGCCCGGTGCGGTGACCTCCACCGCCGTGCGAGCTACCCCGACGTCGCTGGTGACCAGCGTCAGGGAGTAGATACCTGGGCTCACGTCAGGGATCCTCACCGGCACCGACAACATGCCGTCACCGCCGACCCGGCTCACCGCCAGCAACTCACCGCCCACACCGTTCCAGCGGATCTCGACCGGTGCACCCGTGCGCACCTCACCCTCCACCTGCACAGTCTCACCCGGCGCGCCGGACTCCGGGGACACCGAGGACACCTTCGGCAACGGGCTGCACGCGAAGGCCGCGCTCACCCACATCAGACCAGCCACGCTGATCCCCACAACCCCAAAGCTCATGCGCCGCATGTTCATGGTGCTCCCTGTCCTGACCGGCAGCCCGCTGCTGCTTCTGAGACGAACTTAGAGCCGGTTCCTGAAGATAGCCTGAAGATGTTGGATCTTCAGGCTATCTTCAGGAAACGCCCGTACGGTCAGAAATGAGGCTGGATCGGTCGGTCCATCCCAGATCTGATCTGATGGAGGAACCTTGAAGAACTACCGCAGAGGGACGCTGTTCGCGTCCGCCGTGGGAGCGGCACTGATGGCGATGGGCGGCACAGCGTTTGCGTGCGTGACGTTCATCGGGCAGATGACGGTGGACGGTCACGACGGCGACGTCACCGTTGTGGGCACTGGCAACTCCCATGCCTACTGTACGCAGCCGACCACGGCCGCCGCCGGCCACCTGGCCGACTCGATCACCGCCTCCGTCGCCCCGGCGACGTGCAACAACAAGCCCCACCAGTTGCCGGACGGCCTGTACGAGGTCCGCTACAACAACGAGAAGTCCTACACCTTCGACGGCACCCAGTGGACCATGATCTCCGGCACCGGGTGCTTCCTCAGCGACAACTCCGATACGACGACGATCCTGGGCGCCATGACTGTCGTGGACGGGTCTGGCTCCTGGACCGGAACTCTGGGGGACCCCGCCGGGACGGACTACTACCCACCGACGGGTGAGGCTGCCAACTTCTGCGTCGGGGCCGATGGAAAGGGCATGCTCGCCCCGTACCGGCTGCTGTCGCTCTAGAGACACCACAGCTCCGCAGTTGACGGCCTGGCGGGTCCCCGCCGGGCCGTCAACTGCTGCTTTTCCGCTCTTGCGCTTCTTCCGCTTGACCAAGACTGACAGGCTGAAATATATGGGTGCACGTGCGGTAGCTCGCCGCAGCCGCCGGGTGCTCGCTCTCGCCAGTGCCGTGGCGGTGCTCGCCGGGGTGGTGCTGCTGACCAGCGGATTGCTGCCGAGAGATTCGGCGGCCAGCGCACCAGGTGCCCGGGTGGGCCAGGAGGTTCCGGTCACGGCGATGGACCGCAGCGTCGCGCCGGCGAACAACTCTCCGGTGCTCGTCGCGGACCCGGGTGACCGGCAGTTCGTGGCGTTGGCGAACCGGCTGGACGCGCCGGACTTCAGCTGCGCGCTGCACGTCTCGGGGGACGGCGGGCGCAGCTGGGCGCCGGTCGTGCCGGTGCGGGTGCTGCCGGAGGGGGCGGAGAAGTGCTATGCGCCGGAGGTCGCGTTCGACCGCGACGGCCGGCTGTACTACCTGTTCGTGGGGCTGGCCGGGCGGGGCAACGAGCCGATGGGGGCGTTCCTGACCAGCTCGGAGGACCGTGGACGCACGTTCAGCCCACCGCGCCGGGTGCTCGGTCCGCTGAGCTTCGCCGTCCGGATGGCGATCGACCCTGATCTGGGCGAGGCGGGGCGGATGCATCTGGTGTGGATCGCGGTCACCGCGGACCCGCCGCTGGGCGGCTTCCCGGCGCCGCCGAACCCGATCATGTCGGCGCACTCCGACGACGGCGGCCAGAGCTTCTCCGAGCCAGTGCAGGTCAGCGACGCGCAGCGGGACCGGGTGGTGGCCCCGGCGCTGGCGCTGGGTCCGGACCACAGCGTGCACGTCGGCTATTACGACCTGGGCCGTGACGCGGTGGACTACCAGGGCCTGGAAGGGCCGGTGTGGCAGGAGCCCTGGTCGGTGGTGCTGGCCAGTTCCACCGACGGCGGCGAGCGTTTCGATGAGGCATCGGTGGTCGAGGACGCGGTGGTGCCGTATGAGCGGGTGCTGCTCATCTTCACCATGACGCCACCGGCGCTGGCCGTGCACGGCGAGCAGGTCTGCGTCGCCTGGGCCGACGGCCGCTCCGGCGACGCCGACGTGCTGGCCCGCTGCTCCGACGACCGTGGCCGCAGCTGGCTAAAGGCGCAGCGGCTCAATGACGACGAGGTCGGGAACGGGCTGAGCCAGTTCACCCCGCAGCTGGACTTCTCACCGCAGGGCCGCCTGGACGCGGTGTTCCACGACCGGCGCGGGCACCCCTCCAACGGCCTGAACTACGCCTACCTCACCTTCTCCACCGACGGTGGCCGCAGCTGGGCGCCGAACGTGAAGTTGAGCCGGCACGCCTCCAGCTCGCTGGTGGGCCAGCACTACGCCAATCCCTCGGCGATGGGCCGGGCCGAGTTCGGCTCCCGGCTGGGGCTGCTGTCCGGCCCGGGCGGCGCACTGGCCGCCTGGGGCGACACCCGCAACTCCCGGCCGGACAGCACCGGGCAGGACGTGTTCACCGCGACTGTCGAGCTGCCCCGTACCGGCCGTTCCTACGCCGTACCCGCGGGGGCCGTGCTGGTCGGCGCCGGGGCACTCGGGCTGATCGCCGGCCGGCGCCGCCGACCCGACACCGCCGGGCAGCCGGTCGTGGCGACATGAACCGGCAGCCCCTCCGAGGGCGCTGGCCGTTCGGGCTGCTCGGGCTCCTGGCTCTGACCCTGACCGGCTGCGCCCCCGGCACCGGGGGGACCGCCGCCGCAAGCCGGCCAGCCGCCCCGGCGGCGGCCGCGGTGGTCGAGGTGCAGATGGTGGACCATCGCTTCGAGTTCGCCACCCCGGTCCCGGCCGGCCGGGTGGTCTTCCGGCTCACCAACGCCGGCCGGTCCCCGCACAACCTGGTCCTGATCCCGCTGCCCGAGGACCTCCCACCGATCCAGGAACAGATCCGCGGGACCAAACGCCGGCTGGTCGAGCCCTACGCCGGCATCTACGACCGGCCGCCCGGTGACACCGGAACGTTCGCCGTCAACCTGCTGCCCGGACAGCGGTACGCGATGATCTGCACCGTCGTCGACGCCGACGGCGAGCCGCACTCCAAGAAGGGGATGGCCACGGAGTTCCGCACCCCCGAGGCGGCCCCCACCTGAGCTGGCAGGTGACCGACCTGCGAGCGCGGGTGCCCGCACGGTCGCTCAGCCCGGTGGCGCCTCGAGCTGGACCGGCAGGCGCAGGACGAAGGCCCCGTCCTCGTAGTGGAGGTCTCCCCCATGCAGGCGGGCCAGCTCCCGCGCGATGGACAGCCCCAGCCCGGGGCCCTCCAGTCCGTCGAAGCTGGTGAAGCGGTCGAAGGCCCGCTCGGCCGTGCCGGCCGGCAGGCCGGGGCCGTCGTCGCACACCCGGATCTCGACCCGGTCGTCGGGTGCCGCGACGTTGACGATGATCCGGCTGGTGGCATGCCGCCGGGCGTTGTCGAGCAGCTCGGTCAGGATCTCCCGTACCGCCTGCCCGTCCAGGTGCGGCGCGGCCGGAAGCGGCGGCTGGGCGAGGAAGTGGACGAGCAGGTGCGGGGAGCGCAGGCGGATCCGGTCGGCCTGGGTGGTGCAGACGCCGACCAGGTCGCACGGCGCCGGCGCGAGCTGCTCGCCGGCATCGAGCCGGGCCAGCCGCAGCAACGAGGTCACCAGCCGCGCGCCGCGGGCGGCCTCCCGGACCAGGCCGGCCAACAGCCGTTCGCGCTCCTCCCCCACCGACCCGTACAGCAGCGCCTGCACGCCGTCTTGGATGCTGCTCACCGGCGCGTGCAGGTGCCGGGCGGCGTCGGCGAGGAACTGCTTCCCACCTGCCTCCGCGGCGGTGGCCTCGTCCAATGCCTTCTGCAGGGCGGCGACGGTCTCCGTCAGCTCTGGCTGCAGGGAGTGGCCGCCGCCCGCAGTCGGCGGCGTGCCCCGGCGATCAGCCGCGCAGCACATAGCCGATACCACGCGCCGTATGCACCACCCGCGGCCCGACCGCCTCGAGCTTGCGCCGCAGCGAGCTGACGTGCACCTCGACGAGGTTGGTGTCGATGCGGTCGAAGCCCCAGACCCGGGTCAGCAGCTGCACCTTGGACATCACCTGCCCGCGGCGCTGCGCCAGCGCGAGCAGCAGGTCGAACTCGATCCGGGTCAGCTCGACCGGCTCACCGTCGACGGCGACCGCTTCCGCGCGGGGGTCGATGGTCACCGCCCCGACGGTCAGCACCGCGGAACCGGGCAGACCGGACCGGCGCAGCAGCGCCTCGACGCGGGCCAGCAGCTCGCGGGCTTCGTACGGCTTGACCAGGTAGTCGTCGCCGCCCACCCGGAATCCCTCCAGCCGGTCGTCGATGGACTCGGCGGCAGTCAGGAAGATGACCGGCAGGTCGCGGCTGCGGCGCAGCTGCCGGCAGACCGTGAAGCCGTCGGGCCCGGGCTGCAGCCGCACGTCGAGCAGGGCCAGGTCCGGGCAGAAGCTCGACGCGACCCTCTCGGCCCGGGAGCCGTCCGGCTGGGCCTCGACCTCGTACCCCTCGGCCCGCAGCACCGCCTCCAGCGCCTGCCGGATGGGCGCGTCGTCCTCCACGAGCAGGATCCGGGCGGGAGCAGGTGGCACGCGCCGAGTCTGCACGAAACGGCGGACGAATCTAAAGGCTCACGACACCTACTCACCGCCGCGTCAGGTCGGGCGCGACGGCTTCGCCCGCCGACGCGCATACTGCACGGCATGTCGCAGACCAGCAGCGAAGACGCTTTCCGCGCAGCCGACGCCGAGCTCACCCGGGCGCAGGGCAGCGGGGACGACCCCCGGATCGCCAGCGCCGAGGCGCACTGGGCCGACGCCGCCGAGCTGTGGGCCGACGATCTCGAGCGCGCCGGCCGGCCGGTGCCCGACGGGTTGCGCGACCGCATCGCCCGCTACCGCAAGGACACCGCCGCGGGGTGAGACGTCAGGCGGCGCTGCCGGCCAGCAGGGCACGCAGCCGGCCGGCCAGCACGTCCCAGCGCCACTCGCGCTCGACCCACTCGCGGCCGGCCTGCCCCATCGCGCGGGCGCGTACCGGATCCTGCAGCAGGTCGGTGACGGTGCAGGCCACCGCCGGCACCGAGCGGCCGTCGACGAGCTGGCCGGTCTCGCCGTCCAGGACGGCGTCGGGCGAGCCGCCGGAGCGACCGGCCACCACGGGCAGCCCGGTCGCGGCCGCCTCGAGGAAGACGATGCCCAGCCCCTCGACGTCCAGCCCGGCGCGGCGGGTGCGGCAGGGCATCGCGAAGACGTCGCCGGCGTCGTAGTGCGCGGGCAGCTGCTCCCACGGCACCGGGCCGGTGAGCACGACGTCCTCGGCGACGCCGTGCTCGGCGGCCAGCCGGCGCAGCCGCGGGAGGTCGGGTCCCCCGCCGACGAGCAGCAGCGCGGCGCCGGGCACCCGCGCGCGGACCGCGGGCAGTGCGCGCACCAGCACGTCCTGGCCCTTGCGCGGGACGAGCCGGGACACGCACACGACGACCGGCCGGCCGACCAGGCCGTGCGCCCGGCGGACCTGCTCGCCCCCGCAGCCCGGCCGGAAGAGGGTCGGGTCGACGCCGCTCGGCAGCCGGGCCAGCTCGACGCCGCGCAGCGCCGGCGCCAGCCGGTCGCGGGTGTAGCCGCCGAGGTAGGTGACGACGTCGACGCCGCGCCCGATCCGGCGCAGCACCTGCCGCGCGCCGGGCAGCATCGCCCAGCCGACCTCGTGCCCGTGGGTGGAGGCGACCGCGCGCGGCAGACCCAGCCGCGGGGCCAGCAGCCCGAGCGGCGCGGCCGCGCCGAACCAGACCCGGTCGCAGCCCTCGACCCGGGCGATCTGCCGGGCCCGGCTCAGCACCTCCGGCGTCGGCAGCATCAGCGATCCCGGGTGCCGGACCACCGGGAAGGGCTGCTGCGCGTCGAAGGCCCCGGCACCCTCCCAGGCCGGCGCGTACACCACCACCTCACCGTCCGGCTGCCGCGCCGCGAGACTGTGGACGTACGCCTGAATCCCCCCGGGGCGGGGCGGGAAGTCGTTGCTGAGGACCAGCGTCCTCACCGCAGCCGCTCCCACTCCCGGGCCAGCGCCAGCCGCTCGGTGACGCCCGGGTGGGTGGCGAAGAAGGCGTACGCGAGCGGGTGCGGGTCCAGGTCGGACAGGTTGGCCAGCGCGAGCCGCTGCTGGGTGGCGCGGAAGGTCTGCGGGTCCCGGGTCAGGTCGAGCGCGTGCACGTCGGCGCGCAGCTCGACCCGGCGCGAGACCAGGTTGCCCGCCGGCGCGAGCAGCAGCGAGCCGACCGCGACCAGCGCCAGCACCAGCGGCACGACCCGCGGGTCGGCCATCCCGTCGGCGCCGGCCCGGCGCAGCAACGGCCCCCAGGACAGGGCCAGCGCGAGCGCACAGACCGCCGCGGCGGCGCCGAGCGCGCCGAGCAGCGTCCCGACCAGGACGTCCCGCCGGGCGGTGTGGCCGAGCTCGTGCGCCACGACGAGCTGCACCTCGGCGGGCGTCGCCTGCGCGAGCAACGTGTCGTAGACGACGATCCGACGGCTGCTGCCGAAGCCGCTGACGTAGGCGTTGACCGCCGTCGTGCGGCGGGACGCGTCGGCCACCAGCACCCCGTCGACGGCGACGCCGTCCCGCTCGGCCAGCGCCAGCAGGTCGCTGCGCAGCTCGCCGGCCGGCAGTGGCGTGAAGCGGTGGAAGACCGGTTCGACGACCAGCGGGTGGACGAAGGAGCCGGCCACCACGAGCCCGGCGGTGACCAGAGCCCCCCAGGCCCACCAGGTGCGGCGCAGGCCCCGCGCGAGCCCGACCAGCGCGAGCATCGCCAGCGCCGTCAGCGCCGCGCCGACCAGCACGCCCTTGCCGACGTCGAGCAGCCACGAGCCCCACGTCTGGGTCGACAGGCCGTAGTCCCGCAGCACGATCTCGCCGCGCGCCGACAGGGGCAGCGTCGCGAGCCGCCCGACGACCGCCAGCGCCAGCGTCCCCAGCAGCACCTGCCACACCCAGCCGCCGCCGAGGGGGCGGGCGACCGCACGGACGAGGCGGGCCCCCGCACCGGTCAGCCCGAGCGCGCCGGCCACCAGCAGGCCGAGGGCCAGCGCGGCGTACGACCAGGGCCGGATCTGGTCGTGGAAGGCGACCTCGCGGGCGATCTGCTCCGGGGTGAAGTCGCGCAGCGCTTCGCCCTGCAGGTCCGCCCCGGGCAGCGGCGTCCAGGGCACGGTGACGGCCAGCGCCACGCCGAGCAGGACGAGCAGGGCCGCGAGCGAGAGGGCGGCGGGGGCGCGCCGGGTCACCCGAGCTCGCGCTGCAGCGCCGCGCGCCAGTCCTTCGTCAGCTGGGCGGTGGTGGTGCCGAGCTCTGCCCGCAGTGCGGCCTCCACCGCCGCGGCGGGCTCGACGGCGCGGGCGGCGCCGACCGCGCGGTAGAAGCGGAGCAGGGCAGCGTCGCCGTGGACCTGCGACAGCAGCCGGACCGCCAGCCAGGCTTGTTCGTACGCCTGGGCCAACTCCGGGTTGCCGCCGTCGAAGGACTCGTCGGACGGCAGCGCAGTCGGCAGTCGGCCGTCCCGCACGTCGGCGTGCAGCTCACGCGCCGACAGGGCCAGCGGCAGGTCGATGTCGCGGTAGGCGATGTGGTCGGCGAAGCCCTCGGCGAGCCACCCCGGCATGGCGGGACCGGTCGCCCGCCGGGTCGCCACGTGCGTCACCTCGTGGGTGAGCACGACCCGCCGGCCGAGCTGACCGAGCCGGCTGAACGCCTCCGGGTTCACCAAAATTCGGTCAGCGGTGGGATCGAAGGCGTGCGTCCCGCCGCCCAGCTGGGCGGTGGCGACGGCGGCGATCCGCGTCAGGTCCCCGTCGGAGCCGAGCAGCTCGGCCATCTCGACGGCATCCGTCGGCACGAGAACCACGACGCGGCGCTGCCAGCCGGTGCCCCAGACCTCACTCACCTGCGGCACGGCGGCGGCGGCGAGAACGGCGACGTTGCGCAGCAACCGGCGGGCCGACGGCCGGCCGAGCACCAGGACGTCGTCGACCCGCTCGGCCACGACCGGACCGCGGTCCCAGAGCGCCCGCGGCGTGACGAGCCCGGTCGCCGCGAAGTCGTCGTCGGCGGCGAGCAGCCAGCGGCCAGCCCGGAGCACGAAGGTGAGGTGCTGCTCGGCCGCCGTCGGCCGCGCGTCGTAGCCCTCGAGCGCGTACTCGAGGATCACCTCCGGCGCCCACCAGCGGTCCCGCCCGTACCGCCGGTCGAGCCGGCTGTCGCTCGGCTGCTGGATCGTGCCGTCCAGCACGTAGCGCCAGGTCTGCAGCGGCACCGCGCCGAGCGCGTCGAAGAGCCCGGCCTGCCGCTCGCGCAGCGCACCTGCCAGCGGGTCGACGACGGACAGGAAGGAATCCTTGTCGCGGCGCAGCAGCGCCCCCGCACGGTCGGCGAGCAGCTGGCGCACCGCCCTGTCGCGAGCGGTACGCGCCTGCAGGCTCTGCGGATCGAGCGGGGCGGCGGGCGGAGCGACCCGAGGCGCGGCCGGGGCGACCCTCGCCTGCGGTCGGGCGTCCGGCGCCGGGACCGGCGCCGGGTCGCGGACCAGCACGACGGCGCCGAGACCCGCGACGAGCTGGAGGGCGACGGCGACGGCCACCAGACGGAGCGCGCGCGACCCGTCCGGCGTCGGCCGTACGAGCAGGCGCAGCACGTGCTGATCGTACGGCCGACGGTGAAGTGCAGGCAGCCGCACCGGCCGGGACCGGGCCAGGGGGGGTCACCGGTCGCCCGGCGGCCAGCCGGGAGGCGAAGCGCAGGCGGTGGCGCCAGTCGGACCAGGTGGACCCGGCCAGGAGGACCCGGCCAGGAGGACCCGGCCAGGAGGCGCCACCGGACGACCACCCCGCGGCCGTATATGGATCTGCTGACGCCGGTGCCAGCAGATCCATATACGCCGTCACTAGCTCCGCCGGGCGATCAGGAAGAGATCGACAAGTCGGCGCCGGGTACCTCGGGAGACCAGTTGGTCGGGGCATCATGAGGGCTGGCCGGGGTGCCGCAGGCATCCGGAAAGGAGAGGATCGTGCTGGTCGCCTTCAGCATCAGCCCGAGTACGGGGGACGACGCCGGAGGCGTGTCCGAGGCCGTCGCGGAGGCGGTGCGGGTCGTGCGGGAGTCTGGGCTGCCGCACGAGACCAATGCCATGTTCACCAACGTCGAGGGCGAGTGGGACGAGGTCATGGCCGTCGTGAAGCGCGCCGTGGAGGTGGTGGCTGCACGGTCGCCGCGGGTCGGGCTCGTGCTCAAGGCCGACATCCGGCAGGGACATGCCGGTCAGCTCACCGCCAAGGTGGAGAAGGTCGACCGGCTGCTCGACCAGTGAGCTGCGCCAGTCGGGCTCAGTCCGGGTCGGGCTCAATCCGCGTCGGGCTCAGTCGGGGTCGAGGCTCAGTCCGGATCGGGCTCCGGGTCCGGATCAGGCCTGGGGTCCGCCGGGCGGGCGACCGGTGCGGTGGACAGCAGCACGTCCGCCCAGCCCGGCACGCTGGCGCGCTGCCCGGCGGCGCGGGCCGGCGCCGTACGCGCGGCCGCGGGCGGCTCCTTCGGCCCGCGGCGGGACGGAGCCGGATCGGCCTCGGCTCCCACCACCCGCAGCGTGGGCGGACCGGCCGGCGCCTCCTCCGCGACCGCCTTGGCGTCCGCCGTCTTGCGCGCCGCCGCCTCTGCCGCCTTCGTCTCTTCCGCCGCCTCTTCCGCCGCCTTGGCCTCCTCTGCTGCCTTGGCCTCTTCCGCCGCCTTGGCCTCCTCTGCTGCCCTGGCCGCGGCCGCGGCCTCTGCCGCCGCCGCCTCTTCTGCAGCCTTGGCCGCAGCCTCCTCGGCCTGCCGAGCCTTGGCCGCCGCTGCCTCTGCCGCCTTGGCCGCGGCCGCCCGGGGCGCCGGAGCCGCCGCCCGACGACCGCCAGTGGGCTGGGCGGCCGCGACGCTCGGTCGCGCCGCGATCGTGCGGCCGGGGGCCGCCGAGCGGGTGGAGGACGCCGCACGATCCTGTGCCGCCGAGCGGGCCGACCGGGCCGGAGCACGCCGAGCCTGCGCCACGGGCACCGGTGCCGGTGCCGGCGGACGTGACCGTCGGCCGGCGGGCTCGACGTGCGCCAGGGCGGCGGAGGTCGAGTCGGTGGCGGTCACCTCGCGGCGCATGACGTCATAGCGCCAGACGGCGCTGCGCCGGCGGGCCTGCGAGACGTAGGACAGCTCGACCAGCCAGGTGCCGGTCTCCTCACGGCGGGTCGACCAGGTCACCGTCTCCAGTCGCACGCCGGTCGTGTCGGCGAGGTGGCGATCGACGGCCTCGCCGAGCGGCAGGGCGGAGGCACCCAACCGGCTGCGGGACACGAAGCCGGCCCGCGCCTGGCCGAGCACGCGCTCCCGCTCGGAGAGCACCGGACCGGCGTACCGCTCGACCTTGCTCAGGGGGACGCCGGCCGAGGTCGCGATCTGCTCCGGCGACTCCCCCGCGCGCAGCCTGGCCTGGATCTCCTTGGGGGTGACGGCCGGCGGCTCGACCTCGCCCGGTCGCGGCAGGTCACCGCGGACGGCGGCGGCCAGCCGGTCGTCGATCGCCACCCGGAAGTCGCCGCGGAGCGCCCCCTTGCCAGTCGCCAGCACGACGTGTCGGCCGTCCTCGCTCACCGCGACGACGTGCAGCTCGCGCACCGCTCCTCCGTCCGCGCCGGGACAGGGGGCGTCCCGGCTGACCGGGAGTCTCGCGGCTGCGGGGCCGGATCACAAGCGCGCTGGCAAAAGCCGCCCGCTCAGCAGGCCTGGCTCCTGCGTTGTCCATCCGGCCCCGGCGGCCCCAGCGGCACCAGCCGCAGGCGCGGCACGAGCCCGCTGTCGGCCAGCACGTCGAGCGCGCGGCGCTCGCTGTCGTCCACCTCCACCGCGCCCGGGGGCGCGCCGAGCAGCACGGTGACGACGCAGTCACCACAGGCCAGGTCACGCACGGCGCAGCCGTCGCAGTCGATGAGCACAGCGTCCTCCGGGGAAGTCGGGCCGGCGTGGTGCCGGTCCGGCGGACGCTAGGAGCGGGGTCCGACAAGTCCGGGACGGGCGACCACCTACGAGGGCGGTCCGACAAGCCCGGGACGGCCGACCACCTCGACCGCGTCCACCGCCTTGCACCACCGGCAGACGACGTGCTCGACCCGGTCGTGCAACACCTCACGCGTCTCCACGACCTGCTGCCCCGCCAAGTCCACGTGGACGTACTCCTGCGCCCGGGTGGACCGGGTGACGTCGAAGCGCGTCAGGTTGCCGCACAGCGTGCAGCGCCAGCGGGAGTCGGGGCCTGGCTGGGGGACGGGCAACGTGCAGACCGATCAGCGAGTCGGGACGGAGGGACCGAGCCTAGCCAGCAGCGCCCGCACCGGTGCAGAGCTGGACCACCTGCGCGTACGAGGAGGTGAGCCCGTCGCCGAACTGCGGCTCGTAGGTGTTGCCGTCGGCCCGGATCCGGACGATGCCGATCTTCTGCACCAGGTCGGTCAACGCGGGCCGGAGCGCGGGTTCGGCGCCGTCCGCCAGCGCGTCCAGCCGGTCCTGCGCCTCGCGCAGGGCGTCCCTGACCTGCGGGTCGACGCGACCGCCCTCCCCCAGCTCGGGGAGCGACTGACCCACCGCCCGTACGTCGGGCGCGGCGGTGCGACAGGTGCCCTCGGCGAAGGCCGACTCCTCGGGCACGTCGGGGCCGGAGCCGGCGCAGCCGGCCAGCACGGCGGTGAGCAGGACGGCGGACACGGCGGTGAACGGGCGCACGGCGGGGACTCCTGGAAGGGGGGACGGGGCAGGGTGGCACGCCACCGGGGCGGCCCCTCGTACAGGGACCGCCCCGGCGGGTCGTGCGGAGAGAGGAGCGGCTACCTGACCGTGATGGTGGTCGGGATACCGCGGTTCTCCTGGGCGGCCGAGCCGCGGGCCGGGAAGACGCGCCAGTTCAGCGTGACGCGGGTGCCCGGGGCGACCCGGAACTGCTTGCTGACGGTCGCGGTGCCGTCGGCGGAGATCGCCGAGGAGCCGAGACCGGTGCTCGAGCCGTCCGCGTTGATCCGGTAGAGCTGGGCGAAGCCGCCCTTGGCCGCCGGGGTGATGCGGGTGGCGTTGGCGGTGACGACGCCGTTCGCGCTGGTGAAGTTCTGCACGAAGCTGACCGGTGTCTGGCCCTTGCGCGGGTCGGAGCCGGTGTGCGGGTCGGCGATGTAGGGGAACGTCGACAACAGCGGGCGCTCCCGCTCGTTGGCGTCCACCGCGTCACCCAGTCCGGCGACGGCCGTCTTGAGCTCACCGTCCGGGCGGACCAGCACGCCCTCGAGGACCTGCAGCGCGACGTCGACGACGTCGTCCTGCAGGCGACGGCCGTTCGGGAAGCCCGACAGGTCGCCGCCGACGGCACCGAGCCGGCTGTAGCCCGTATCACCGGCGGACTTCGGCGGCACGTTGACGTTGAGCCGCAGGTACTCGGCCGGAGCCGGGTCCGGGCTGACCTCGTTGAGGTCCAGCGAGTTCAGGTCGGCGTTCAGCACGCCCTTGCCCGCACCGCCGAAGGTCTTGCCCTCGAAGACGTCCTTGGAGAAGCCGGTCAGGAAGGCCGCGACCAGGTCGTTGCGCTTCTTGGCCGCCTCGTTGTCCAGCTTGTTCGGGTTCGGGATCTTGTAGATCGACTCGACGAGGATCGGGACCTCGGGGTCCTGCACCTTGGCGAGGAACTTCGCGTCGGTGTCCGGGGTGGACCGGTTGAAGAAGTCCTTGAGGTTGGCCGGGACGACCGCCTCGTTGACCAGCGGGTTGCCCAGCCGGGAGACCTGCACGAAGTCGCCGCTGTCGGTCGTGGTGTCGCTGCTGTCGTCGATCCCCGTGGTCGGCGTCGCGTTGTTGTCGGCGAAGACGCGGGTCTTGGCCCGCGAGGTGGTCGACCAGACACCGATGACCGGGTTCTTGCCGGCGTCGCCGTTCGCGACCAGCAGGTTCTTGGGCAGCTGCAGCGCGACGGTGTTGACGTTGTAGCCGGACAGCGTGTCGTAGCCGACCTCGGACAGGTCACCGCCGTACAGCAGGTCGAAGATGCGCAGGTCCAGGAAGAACGGGTCGTCGGCCTGGCCGGCGTAGGCCTTGCCGCCACCCACGGTGTTCGTGATGGCCTCGTTGCGCAGCTTCACGTAGTCGGGCATCGACGCGACGCCCACGTTGCTCGGCGCCACCTTGCCCTCGGGCACGATCGGGACGCCCGGCCGCTCGGTGCCGTCCGCGTTGTAGGTGACGGTCTGCAGCGAGTAGGTCTGCTTGAACTTCAGCGTGGCGTCGTCGAAGGAGTTCACCGGACCGTCGTTGTAGAGGAACGTCCCGTCGTTCTCGCCCCGCTCGGCCGTGCCGCGGTTGTCGACGTCCTGGAACACCCAGCGGTAGGTGAGATCGGGCTTGGCGTCGCCGTTGTTGTCGACGTGGATCTCGTAGCGCGCCGTCGGGTCCCAGGGGAAGAAGTTCGGTCCGCCGCCGGGCTCCTGGAAGGGGATCCAGTTGGCGATCAGCGTGACGCTGTTCGAATCGTCCGGGGACACGAAGGCGTACGTGTCGGTGTTGTCGGCGCCCGGGTCGGACTGCGTGTACGGCGCCTCGCGGTGGCTCGACGCCGAGGAGGTCCCCGGGCCGAGCAGAGCGGCGCCGCCCGCGGCGGTCGCCGTTGCGGTGAGGATGGCGAGGACGCGACGTCGCGCCGCTCGCCGTGAGGGCAGGGTCATAAGGCTCCTACGTTGAGAAGGACGAGCAGGTCCGGGCAACGGTCACCCGGCAGGTGTTCGCGCCGGACGGACTTTTGGATGGGCCCAACCGCTGACGCCGCTCGCACGAACGCAGTGCGACGACCGACGCCGACCTCCGGAGGAACCCATGCAGCGGTGGACCCGCCGCGCGCTGTCCGGCGCCGCCGTGGTCGGCGCCGCCGTCGCGCTGCTCGCCGTGGGAGCGGCCGGCAGCCCGCCGGCTCCCTCCGGCACCGAACCGGCCGGCAACGTCGCGCCGGACGGCTCGATCGCCGCGCTGCAAGCCGATCTCGAGCGCGTCCCCGGTGACTTCCGCAGCTGGACGGCCCTGGGCGGCGCCTATGTACAGCAGGCCCGGCTCACCGCCGACCCGAGCTACTACGCCAAGGCCGAGGGTGCCTTCGACAAGGCACTCGCGCTGCGGCCGGAGGACGACGGCGCGCTGACCGGTCAGGCCACCCTGGCCGCCGCCCGGCACGACTTCGCCGGGGCAGTCGCGCTCAGCGACCGGGCGCTGGCCGTCAACCCCGACAGCGCCACGACGTGGGCCGTCCGCAGCGACGCCCTCAACGAGCTCGGCCGCTACGACGAGTCGCTCGCGGCCGTGCGGCGGATGGCCGACCTGCGGCCGGGCGCCGACACCTCCAGCCGCGCGTCGTACGCCTTCGAACTGCGCGGCGACGTCGACCGCGCGCGGGCCGCACTCGAGGAGGCGGTGCAGCTGGCGAATCTGCCCGCCGACAAGGCATTCGCGCAGTACTACCTGGGCGAGCTCGCGTGGAACACCGGTGACGTCGAGGCGGCGAGGACGGCGTACGAGGCCGGTCTCTCGGTGGATCCTTCCTACCTGCCGCTGCTGGCCGGCCGGGCGAAGGTGCTGGCCGCACAGGGGGACACCACCGCTGCGCTCGGCGAGCTGCGCACGGTCGTCGAACGGCTGCCCGCGCCCGAATTCCTCGTCGCCTACGGCGAACTGCTCGAGGCGACCGGGCAGAGCGAGCAGGCGCAGGAGCAGTACGACGTGGTCCGCGCGACCCAGCGGCTGTTCGCGGCGAACGGCCAGGACGTCGACACGGAGTTGGCGCTGTTCGAGGCCGACCACGGGACGCCGGCGGCGGCGGTCGTCGCGGCCGAGAAGGCCCACGCGAAGCGGCCTCTGTCGATCTTCACCCAGGACGCCTATGCCTGGGCGCTGCACCAGGCCAGCCGGTCGGCGCAGGCACTGCCGATCGCCCGGCAGGCCGTCCGGCTCGGCCTGCCGTCGCCGGCCCTCTACTACCGGCTCGGCACGATCGAGGCCGCCGCGGGCGAGACCGCCGCGGCCAGGATCTCGCTGCAGAAGGCGCTCTCGATGAACCCGGACTTCGACCCGCTGCGCGCGCCCGAGGCAAAGGCCCTGCTGGGGTCGCTGCGGTGAGGCGCGCACTGCTCGGCTCGCCTGCGGCGAGGCGTGCGCTGTTGGTCCTGGTCGCCGGCGTCGGCCTGGCCCTGCTGCCGGCCGCGCCGGCGTCGGCGCACCCGCTCGGCAACTTCACCGTCAACACCGCCGACCAGCTGGTGGTGACCGCCGAGGGCGTCGCGGTCACGCATGTGGTCGACCTCGCCGAGATCCCGACGGTGCAGCTCGCCCAGGCCCGGGCGGGCGCCGACACCGACGGGAACGGCGCACTGTCGGCCGCAGAACTGACCGCGCACGCCGGCCGGGAGTGCGCGCGGATCGCGCCACTGCTGTCGCTCGAGGTCGACGGCGCGGCCGTGCCGCTGACCGTCGCCACATCGGTCGGCGCGGCGCGGCCGGGCACCGCCGGCCTGCCCACCACCCGGCTGACCTGCTCGCTGACCGGGTCCGCCCGTCCGACCTCGTCGGTGTCGTTCCGCGATCCGGTCGCGCTCGACCGCAACGGCTGGCGCGAGGTCACGGCAGGTTCACGGTGCGGTCCGCTGCAGGAGTCCTCCGTACCAGCGGACAGTCCCAGCGGACTGCTCACGAGCTATCCGGAGGACCTGCTCTCCTCCCCCGTCGACGTGACGACGGCGTCCTTCTCGGTCCGCGCCGGCGCGGCGTGCACGACCTCGGCGGCCGGGGCCGCGGGGCTCGAGGACGAGGTGGCGCCCCGCGGTGTCGACTCACTCA
Organism: Mycobacteriales bacterium; assembly: GCA_040902655.1. NCBI lineage: Bacteria > Bacillati > Actinomycetota > Actinomycetes > Mycobacteriales > Mycobacteriales bacterium. The sequence continues at coordinate 115,870 of JBBDWV010000017.1, read as the reverse complement.
CCCGCGGTTTCACCGATTTCCTGTCCCGGCCGGACCTGACGGCCGCCTTCGCGCTGCTGTCCCTCGGCGCGGCCGTGCTGTTCGGCGTGCTGCACGCGATGGCGCCCGGCCACGGCAAGACGGTGATGGCCGCCTACCTGGTCGGCCAGCGCGGTACCCGCCGGCAGGCGCTGCAGCTCGGTGCGGTGGTGACCTTCACGCACACCGCCAGCGTCCTGGCGCTGGGCGCGGTGCTGGCAGCGGGTGCGCTGGCCGCGCCCGAGCTGGTGGTGCCGGTGACCGAGGTGCTGTCCGGCGTCCTGCTGGCCGCCGTCGGCGGCTACCTGGCGGTGCTGGCGGTGCGCCGGCTGCGTGCGGCGCGTGAGCCCGGCGGACACGACCACGATCGCGGTCACCCGCACGCCGCCACAGCCGATCTCGGTGCCGCCGTCCCGCACCAGCACGCCGCTGGTGGCACCGAGAACACGAGTGGGCCGGGCGCCGGCGGGCTGGCCGTCGCAGTCCGGCCCGCCGGGCAGATACCTGCCGGCCACACACACGCCGGCCACACGCCCGCCGGCCACACGCACAGCCACGGCGGCCGGACGCACACCCATGCCCCGCTGCCGGACGGGCCGCTGTCCTGGAAGGCGCTGGCCGGCATGGGCGTCGCCGGTGGGCTGGTCCCCAGCCCGTCGGCCCTGCTGGTGCTGCTCAGCGCGAACGCTTTGGGCCGGCCGCTGTTCGGCGTACTGCTGGTCCTCGGCTACGGCCTCGGCATGGCCGTCACCCTCACCGCCGCCGGGCTGCTCCTGCTGCGCGCCCGGGCGGTGCTCGACCGCCGCGGCTGGACCGGCGGGCGGGCTGCTTCCTTCGTACGCCTGCTGCCCGTCACCACGGCCGGGATCGTGATCGTCGTCGGCGTCGGGCTGGTGCTGCGCGGCCTGGTGAGCGGCCGCGGCCTGCTCTGACCCCAGGCGCCCGGGTCACCGGCCCGTGGCGTCCGAGCAGGTGTGGCCCACACCGCGCGTCGCAGCCAGGTCCTGTCGCAGGCCACGCCTACCGTCCGACCCATGCCGGCCGCACCACCACCGACCGTCCCCCGTCAGCTTCCCGTCCAGGCGAGCTTCGACGAGTTGGGGACCCCGCTGCGGGAGACCACCTTCGTCGTCGTCGACCTCGAGACCACCGGCGGCTCCGCCCGCGCCTGCGAGATCACCGAGATCGGTGCGGTGAAGGTGCGCGGTGGGGAGGTGCTCGGCGAGTTCCAGACGCTGGTCCGGCCGGGCCAGGCGATCCCGCCGTTCATCGCCGTCCTGACCGGCATCACCGATGCGATGGTGGCCGGTGCGCCGCGGCTCGACGCCGCCCTGCCTGCCTTCCTCGAGTTCTCCCGCGGGGCGGTGCTGGTGGCCCACAACGCGCCGTTCGACCTGGGCTTCCTCGAGGCCGGCTGTGAGCGGCTCGACCTGCTCTGGCCGGCGCCGGACTGGCTCGACACGGCCCGGCTCGCCCGCCGGGTGCTGACCCGCGACGAGGCGCCCAACTGCAAGCTGTCGACCCTCGCGCCGCTGTTCCGGAGCACCACGACGCCCAACCACCGGGCGCTGTCCGATGCGCGGGCCACCGTCGACGTCCTGCACGGCCTGATCGCGCGGCTCGGCGGCCTCGGCGTGCACAGCCTGGAGGAGCTGCGGACCTTCTCCGCCCAGGTGACGCCCCAGCAGCGCCGCAAGCGCCACCTCGCCGACGCGCTGCCGACCGCCCCCGGCGTCTACCTGTTCCGCGACGGCCGCGGGCAGGTGCTCTACGTCGGCAAGAGCACCAACCTGCGCACCCGCGTCCGGACCTACTTCACCGCCAGCGAGACCCGTAGCCGGATGGCCGAGATGGTCGGCCTCGCCGAGCGGGTCGACCCGGTCGTCTGCAGCACTGCCCTGGAGGCCGAGGTCCGCGAGCTGCGGCTCATCGCCGAGCACAGCCCGCGCTACAACCGCCGCAGCAAGCGCCCGGACAAGGCGATCTGGGTGAAGCTGACGGTCGAGGCCTTCCCGCGCCTGTCCACGGTCCGCGCGGTGCTCGACGACGGGGCGCTCTACCTCGGGCCGTTCGGCCGCGCCGCCACCGCCGAGCTCGCCGTCGCGGCCGTCCACGAGGCGCTGCCGCTGCGCCAGTGCACCACGCGGATCTCCCCACGCCGGCCCACCGGTGCCTGCGTCCTGGCCGAGATGCACCGCTGCGGCGCCCCCTGCCGCGGCGCCGACGACGGCGAGTCGGTGCAGGCCTACTCCGCGCACGCCGCGGCCTACCGCGCCGCGGTCGTGGGCGACCCGGCGGCGGTGGTGGACACGTTGACCGCCCGCATCCGCGCGCTCGCCGCCGACGAGCGCTTCGAGGACGCCGCCGCCCAGCGGGATCGGCTCACCGCCTTCGTCCGCGCGGTGGCCAAGCTCCAGCGGCTGGCTGCCCTCACCGCGGTCACGCAGCTGGTCGCCGCCCGGCCGACCGCCGAGCTGGGCTGGGAGCTGGCCGTCGTCCGCTCCGGCCGGCTCGTCGCCGCGGGCACCGTTCCGCGTGGCGCCCGCCCCGGGCCGTACGTCGATGCGCTGCTGGCGACCGCCGAGACCGTCGTGCCCGGTCCGGGGCCGCTGCCCGCCGCCACCGCCGAGGAGGTGGAGTCCGTGCTGCGCTGGCTCGAGCTGCCGGGCACCCGGCTGGTCCGCCTCGACGGGACCTGGGCCTCCCCCGCCTTCGGCGCCGGCGGCCGGCGGGCCTGGCTGGAGGCGGCGCAGCAGGCGCGGGCGACCGCTCACCCGTTCGATGACCGGCGCGGCCTGCGCCCGCTGGCGCGGCCGGCGCGCGAGCCGGGGGCAGGCCCTGCGCCCCGCCCGCGCGCCCTGGGTCGGCTGCAGGACGTGTGCCCCGCACCGCCCGCGGATAGGTTGCCCAGGTGATCACCGCCATCGTCATGGTCAGCGCCGCCGTCGACTCGATCCCGGAGGTGGCCCAGCGCATCGCCGACCTCGACGGCGTCAGCGAGGTCTACTCCGTCGCGGGTGACGTCGACCTCGTCGCGATGGTGCGGGTGCGCCGGCACGAGGACCTGCACGAGGTGATCGCCGGGCGGCTGAACAAGGTCGACGGGGTCCAGGCCACGCAGACGCTCATCGCCTTCCAGGCCTACAGCAAGCACGACCTCGAGGCCACTTTCTCCCTCGGGATGGAGTCGTGACATCGCCGCAGTTCGCCGAGGTGAAGGACGGCAGCTTCGTCCGGCAGGCCAACCACTTCCGGGACCGGATCACCTCCGACGGCAGCAGCGGCTACCCGGTCGAGCCCGGCCGCTACGTCCTCTACGTCTGCCTGGCCTGCCCGTGGGCGCACCGCTCGGTGATCGTGCGCCGGCTGCTCGGCCTCGAGGACGCGATCGCGCTGCGCGTCGTCGACCCGATCCGCGACGAGAAGGGCTGGCGCTTCACCCTCGATGAGGGCGGCAGGGACCCGGTGACCAACGCGTCGTACGTGATGGAGCTCTACCAGCGCAGCGATCCCTCCTTCCAGGGCCGGGCCACCGTGCCGTTCGTCTGGGACACCACCAGCGAGCGCGTCGTCACCAACGACTACCCGCAGATCACCCTCGACCTGTCGACGCAGTGGACCTCGCTGCACAAGGCCGACGCGCCGGACCTCTACCCGGAGCACCTGCGCGAGGCGATCGACGAGATGTCCGAGGCGAACTTCCATGCGGTCAACAACGGCGTCTACAAGGCGGGGTTCGCGACGACGCAGGAGAGCTACGAGGCGGCGTACGACGCGCTGTTCGCCCGGCTGCACGCGCTCGACGAGCACCTCGCCGGCGAGCGGTACCTGGTCGGGCGGCAGCTGACCGAGGCCGACGTGCGGCTGTTCACGACGCTGGTCCGCTTCGACGCCGCCTACCACGGCCACTTCAAGTGCAACGAGCGCAAGCTGACCGAGTTCGCCCACCTGTGGCCGTACGCCCGCGACCTGTTCTCGACGCCCGGCTTCGGCGACACCACCGACTTCGACCACATCAAGCGGCACTACTACGCCACCCACGACAAGATCAACCCGACTCGGGTGGTGCCCAAGGGGCCGAACCTGTCCGGCTGGTCCGCGCCCCACGGCCGCGACTCCCTCGGCTCCTGAGGCCCACCGCGGCGCGCGGGCGCGGCTCCAGATGCGCTAGCTCCACTTCCCAGCCAGAAGTCAGCACTGCGCCTCCGAGGAAGTCCTCGCCCAGTTGCTCCTCGAGCCACAGCAGGTGCCGGACATCTCGGTCGTCGACCTCCGGGCTGAGCTTGACCTCCAGACCCAGCACCCGGTGGTCCTCGCGCTCCACGATGAGGTCCACTTCACGCTCCCCGCGCCAGGAGCGGAAGTGGCGCACGCGGGCCTCGGCAGCCTGCGCGCTGACGCGCACGACCAGTGTTGCCAACGACTCGAACAGGCCGTTTTGGGGGCGGCCGACCCGGTGAGCAGGAAGCGACCGGCTGAGGGGTCGTCGTCCACGGCCCGCCGCACCATGCCCCAGGACGTCGGCAGCCGCTGCCACTCGTCGACCAGCAGGGGGTCGGGGCCGCGCGCCAGCCGCTCGGGGTCCGCCGGGTCCGGTCATGACAACAACGTCATGACGCAACACACCTCATGGCGGGCTGATCAGCTGCCCGGACGGTGCAGCGGTTCTGGACCACTGGCCGAAGGGCGGAGCATCGGTTCTGCTCGCTCGGGCCGCGATCAGCTCCCGCCCGGCTGCCACTGCGACAGCCGGCTGCGATGCGTTGCTGAGGTCAGCGGCGAGGGCGCCGCGGCCTGTCGCCGCTTCTCGCCGGTGGCGGGGTGCCGCCGGTCGTGGATGTCAGGCAGGGTGCCGCCAAACCTGAGCAAGATCATCGGAACATCCACAGGACCCTGGCCCTGTGGATGTTCCGAAGATCTTGGTCTCCTGTCGGCCCAGGCCCGGCACGGCACGGCACACGCGCCGGTAGCGGCTGCCCGATCGCCCGACGTGCTGCCACGTCCGAGAGCCGCCGGTAGAGGCCGTGCGGTGCGGCCGCCGGGCTGCTCGCCGGGCTGCTCGCCGGGCTGCTCGATCCATCTCGGTGCCACGCCTGTGCTCGAAGCAGGCGGTGCTGGCACCGAGAACGTCGGGCACCGGGGCGGCGCCGGGCCGGGCCGGGCCGGGCCATCTTGGTGCCAGCGGCCCGCACAAGCGGGCGCTGCTGGCACCGAGAACTGTCGTGGCCGGGCCTCATAGGTGATGCTCCTACTGCACCCAGCGCGTGAGGTGGCTGCGGCGTCGTCACAGAGCCGGCAGTATCGCGCGTCCCGGCTCGGCCGCCGCCGGCTGTGATCAACGCCGGGGTTGCTCACTTCTGGTACGCCGGAAATGTGCGTGAGAACGGCGTTGATCACAGCATCGGTGACGCTCGCTGGCTTCAGGACGACTGCTGCGTAGGTGCCCTGGCTGTTCTGGCCACTCGGCACCGGCAGTGAGCAACCGAACCGGCGCCCCCACGCCGCCCCCACGCCGGGTCAGCGCAGCGAGAGGCTGACCGACACCCAGCGCTCGAGCAGGTCGCGGGCGGCACCGCCGTCCAGCGCCTGCGCGGCGCGGTCCCAGCCGTCCTCCAGGCGGGGCACCAGCGGGCCGTCGCCGCCGGCGTGTGCGGCCAGCGCGGCCGCGGCGTTGAGCAGCACGGCGTCGCGCACCGGTCCGCGGGCGCCGGCCAGCAGGTCCCGGGACACGCCGGCGTTGTGGGCCGGGCCCGCTCCACGCAGCTGCTCCAGCGTCGCCCGGGCGACGCCGAGGTCGGCCGGGTCGAACGACTCGCGGCGTACCGCCCCGCCCGACACCACCCAGACGGTGGACGGCCCCGTGGTGGTCAGCTCGTCCAGGCCGTCGTCGCCGCGGAAGACCAGCGCGTCGGCGCCGCGACGGGCGAGCACGTCCGCCATCACCGGGGCCAGCCGCGGGTCGGACACGCCCACCGCCTGCGCAGCCGGGCGGGCCGGGTTGGTCAACGGGCCCAGCACGTTGAACACCGTCGGCACCCCGAGGTCGCGGCGGGCCACGGCAGCGTGCCGCATCCCGGGGTGGAACACCGGCGCGAAGCAGAACGCGATGCCGGCTGAGGCCAGACACGGTCCGATCGCGGCGGGCGGGAGGTCGACCACCACCCCGAGCTGCTCGAGCAGGTCGGCCGACCCGCAGGCCGAGGAGGCGGCGCGGTTGCCGTGCTTGACGACCGGCACCCCCGCACCGGCCACCACCAGCGCGGCCATCGTGGACAGGTTGACGGTGTTGGAGCGGTCCCCGCCGGTCCCGCAGGTGTCGACGACGCGGCCGGGGACGGTCACCGGCGCCGCCTCGGCCAGCATCACCTCGACCAGCCCGGCGACCTCCTCGGGCGTCTCCCCCTTGGCCCGCAGCGCGACGACGAAACCGGCGACCTGCGCAGGGGTGGCCTCACCGGCCATCACCTCACCCATCGCCCAGCCGGTGTCGGCGGCGGTCAGGTCCTGGCCACGGAGCAGGGAGGCCAGCAGCGCCGGCCAACCGGGGGCTGCCACCGGTGTCAGTGGACGGCGCGGCGCACCGGCAGGCCGGCCACGCGCCGGCGCAGCAGCTCGGCCAGCGCGTCCGTCAGCTCCGGCGCGTCGATCGGGTGCGGGACCACCGCGTCGGCCTGCGACCAGGTGGCCAGCCACCGGTCGTCACGGCGGGCGATCAGGACCAGGACCGGCGGGCAGTCCGCCAGCTCGTCCTTCATCTGCTTGGCCAGCCCCATGCCGCCGGTCGGCCAGGCCTCCCCGTCGAGCACGACGGCATCCACCCCGCCGGCGTCGACCGCTGCGACCACCTGCTCGCCGGTCGTGCACTCGACCCACTCCACCCGGCCGAGGTCGGCGGCCGGTCGCCGCCCCACCGCGCCCCGGATCTGGTCGCGCACCGCCGGGTCGTCGCTGTAGACGACGACGCTGTGGCTGCTTGCGGACGGGCTCGGCGAGGCGGGAGTGGCCGGGTCGCTCATGGCGGTGATCGTACGGGCGTGTCGAGCCGGTCGAGCCGGCGGTCCTCACGCTGCGCCTCGCGTTCACTGGCCCGCATCCACTGGGTGACGAGCACGGCGAGGAACAGCAGGCCGATGATGTCGCCGGACGCCCACAGCAGCCCGCCACCGAGCTGCTGCTGGAAGACCGCCTCGTCCAGCGTGTGCAGCGCCAGGTAGTGGTCGGGCGAGAGCAGCCCCCGCCCGTCGGGCTCGACGCTCATGATCGCCACGCCGAGGAAGGCGTGGAAGGGCAGCGTCGTCCCGACCAGCAGCAGCCGGAACGGGTGGGCGCCCCGGCCGGGGACAGGGTCGATGCCGAGCAGCGGCCAGAAGAACAGCGCCCCCACGGCCAGGAAGTGCAGGTGCAGCAACTCGTGCAGCACCCGGCTGTCCAGCGTGGCTTCGTACCAGCCGGAGAAGTAGAGCGCGAACGGGCTGGCGACGTAGAGCATCCAGGGGATCAGCGGGAAGCCGACGAGCCGCGCGACGCGCGAGTGCAGGACCGCCAGGACCGCCCCTCGCGGGCGCCGGGGCAGGGTGCGCAGGGCCAGGGTGATCGGCGCGCCGAGGGCCAGGAAGACGGTCGCGACCATCGACAGCAGCATGTGCTGGACCATGTGGACGCCGAACAGGCTCACGTCGTACGCCGCCAGGCCGGACAGCGTGGCCAGCGCGACGGTGCCCAGCCCACCGACGAGGAAGGCCAGCGTACGGGCGACCGGCCAGGCGTCGCCGCGGGCGCGCAGCCGGTGCACGCCGTAGAGGTAGCCGGCGGCCGGGAGCAGGACGAGCAGCAGCGGCAGGACCTCGGGACGGGCCTGGGTCAGCAGGACGCCCGGGGTGAAGGCCGGCAGGCCGTCGCGGTGCGCCAGCACCGCCGTCGAGGAGTACGCGAGGACGCCGGCCACCGCTGCAGCTTAGGTCCGGCCGACCGCCCCGGCGTGGCGGACGGCCCCGCGTGGAGAGGTACGCCGGGGCCTGCCATCATGTTCGCGTGACTGCTGCACCCGCCCTCGAGAAGCTGCCGGCTCACGGATCCCTGACGCGCCCGAACATGGTCAGCGTCGGCACGATCGTGTGGCTGTCCTCCGAGCTGATGTTCTTCGCGGCGCTGTTCGCGATGTACTTCACGATCCGCTCGGTGCAGGGCGCCGAGGTGTGGGCGGAGGCCACCGAGGTCCTCAACGTCCCCTACGCCCTCGTCTTCACGGTGATCCTGGTGGCGTCGTCGGTCACCTGTCAGTTCGGTGTGTTCGCGGCCGAGCGCGGCGACGTCTACGGCCTGCGCAAGTGGTTCGCGATCACCCTGGTCATGGGGCTGGCCTTCGTGCTGGGCCAGCTCAACGAGTACCGCGAGCTGGTCACCCACGAGCACCTGACCATCGCCTCCGCGCCGTACGGCTCGGTGTTCTACCTGACGACCGGCTTCCACGGTCTGCACGTGATCGGCGGCCTGTTCGCCTTCGTGATCGTGCTCATGCGCTCGACGGTCGGCCGGTTCTCCCCGGAGAAGGCCACCAGCGCGATCGTCGTCTCGTACTACTGGCACTTCGTCGACGTCGTGTGGATCGGCCTGTTCGCCGCGATCTACATCATCCAGTGACGACCGCACAGAATCGGACACCCGTGACAACCTCCTCCACCGCGCGGGCCCGGCGCCGGAGCCCGGTCAGCGGCTACGCCGTCGTCCTGCTCGCGCTGAGCCTGGTCGGCACCCTCTACACCGCCTTCGGCGCGCCCTCCAGCGAGGCGCAGGTCACTCCGCGGAACCAGTCGACGGCGGCCGCGGAGGGACGCGAACTCTACCTCACCGGCTGCTCGACCTGCCACGGGCTCAACCTCGAGGGCGGCGCCGGCGGGCCGTCGCTGATCGGGGTGGGCGCCTCGTCGGTCATCTTCCAGATGGAGAGCGGCCGGATGCCGCTCAACGCCGGGCTGCAGCAGGCGCCGCGCAAGACGCCGAAGTACGACCTCGAGCAGATCGACCAGATCGCGGCCTACATCCAGGCCAACGGCGGCGGACCGACCGTGCCCCGCGGAGACCTGACCGACGGCGACCTGCAGCTGGGTGGCTCGCTGTTCCGCACCAACTGCGCGAGCTGCCACAACTTCGCCGGCTCCGGCGGGGCGCTGACCTTCGGCAAGTACGCCCCGGAGCTGAAGTCGGCCAGCCCCCGCGTGATCTACACGGCGATGCAGTCCGGACCGGAGAGCATGCCGCGCTACGGCGACAACCAGCTCACGCCGGAGGAGAAGCGGGCCATCACCCGCTTCGTCCGCTACATCACGCAGGAGGCCGAGAACCCCGGCGGCGCCAGCCTGGGCCGCTATGGCCCGCTCACCGAGGGCCTGGTCTCCTGGATCGTCGGCATCACCGCCCTCATTGTCCTCACGCTCTGGATCGGTGCCCGCGCATGACCGAGAACACCGGGGGCCAGCAGCCCTCACCGCCGACCACCCAGACCTCCGCCGAGGCCGCCGGCTCGATCCGTGAGCGGCTGGCCGCGCGCCCGACCGATCAGGCCAACAGGGGCGGCGACAACCGCGACTCCGGCGTGCACGAGAGTGACTTCCAGCAGACCGACAGCCGCGCCGCGATGCACGCCGCCGTCGGCGACGAGGAGCAGCGCAGCGCCGGCCACGGCCCGCAGCCGGTCGCGACGCCCGCCGGGCACCGCGACCTCACCCCGGCCGAGGCCCGCTCCGCCGAGCGCAAGGTCTCCGCGCTGTTCCTGCTGTCGGTGGTCGGTGTCGTCGGGTTCCTGGCCACCTACGTCCTCGGCGAGTGGCGCTACGACGAGCCCGGCAACTTCTACTACACCCGACTGCTCGGCAGCTTCATGGGGCTGGCGCTGTTCGGCATCGGCGCGGGCGCCGTGCTCTGGGCCAAGCTGCTCATGCCGGACGAGGAGGCGGTCCAGGAACGCCACCCGTTCGGCTCGGCGCCGGAGGAGCGCGCGGCGGCCGCCGAGGCCCTGAAGGCCGGTCTCGGGCAGGCCAACATCGCCCGCCGTCCCCTGCTGCTCGGCTCGCTCGCGCTCGGCGGTGGCGCGCTGGCGCTGCTGCCCGTCCCGCTGCTGTTCAGCATGGGCCCGTACCAGCACAAGGAGCGGGTGCTCGCCACGACCGGCTGGAAGCAGGGCGTGCGCCTCATCCGCCAGAACGGCACACCGGTCAAGCTCGGTGACCTGGTCATCGGCGCCGTCGAGAGTGTCTTCCCCGACGTCGATCACGGCACCAAGCTGGCCGACTCCCCCGCGCTGCTCATCCGGATGCGGCCGGAGGAGCTCGAGCTCACCGGGCAGGCGGAGACGTGGGCCTACAGCGGCCATGTCGTCTACTCGAGCATCTGCACCCACCTGGGCTGCCCGGTGAAGCTCTACGAGCAGCAGACGCACAACCTGTTCTGCCCGTGCCACCAGTCGACGTTCGACGCGGCGCACGGCGCGAAGGTGATCTTCGGACCGGCCGCCCGGGCGCTGCCCCAGCTGGCCATCTCGGTCGACGAGGACGGATATTTCGTGGCAGAGGGCGACTTCGCCGAGCCCATCGGACCGAGCTACTGGGAGCGCGGATGAGCCACGAGCAGAAGCGGACCGATCGACTGGCCCGCGGGATCGATGACCGGCTCGGCTCCTCGAACTTCGTGCGCCGCAGCGTCAACAAGGTCTTTCCGGACCACTGGTCGTTCATGCTGGGCGAGATCGCGCTCTACACCTTCGTCATCCTGCTGCTGACCGGCACCTATCTGGCGTTCTTCTACACCCCCTCGCTCAGCGAGGTCGTGTACGACGGCAGCTACATCCCGCTCCAGGGCGTCACCATGAGCGAGGCGTACGCCTCGACGCTGGAGATCAGCTTCGACGTGCGCGGGGGGCTGGTCATCCGCCAGATCCACCACTGGGCGGCGCTGCTGTTCCTCGCCTCGATCGCGGTGCACCTGATGCGCGTCTTCTTCACCGGCGCGTTCCGCAAGCCGCGTGAGCTCAACTGGGTGATCGGTGTCGGCCTGCTGCTGATGGGCATCGTGGAGGGCTTCGCCGGCTACTCGCTGCCGGACGACCTGCTGTCCGGCACCGGCGCCCGCATCGCCTACGGCATCGCGCTGTCGATCCCGGTCATCGGTACCTGGCTGGCCTTCCTGGTGTTCGGTGGCGAGTACCCCGGCACCGAGTTGCTGGACCGGCTCTACATCGCGCACGTCTTCATCGTCCCGCTGCTGCTCCTGGGCCTGATCACCTTCCACCTGATGATGATCTGGTACCAGAAGCACACCCAGTTCGCCGGACCGGGTCGCACCGAGGACAACGTGGTGGGCTCGCGCCTGTATCCGGCCTACGCCGCGAAGGCCGGCGGGTTCTTCTTCCTCGTCTTCGCCGTCCTGGCCGTGATGGGGGGGCTCCTGCAGATCAACCCGGTGTGGCTCTACGGCCCCTACGACGCCTCGCAGGTCACCGCCGGCTCACAGCCCGACTGGTACATCGGCTTCCTGGACGGCTCGACCCGGCTGATGCCCAACTGGGAGACGGTGGCGTTCGGCTACACGCTCTCGTGGAACGTGCTCCTCCCGACCATCATCATGCCGGGCGCGATCTTCACCGCGATGTTCTTCTACCCGTGGCTCGAGGCCCGCTTCACCGGCGACCGCGCCTACCACAACCTGCTCGACCGGCCGCGCGACGTCCCGACCCGCACGGCCATCGGCACGATGTCGCTCACCTTCTACATCATCCTGTTGATCGCCGGTGGCAACGACGTGATCGCCTCGGTCTTCCAGATCAACCTCAACCACATGACGTACGCGCTGCGGGCCTCGCTGATCCTGCTGCCGCCGCTCGTCTACGTGATCACCAAGCGCTGGTGTCTGGCGCTGCAGCACAGCGACGAGGAGCTGCTGCACCACGGCATCGAGTCCGGGACGATCCGGCGGCTGCCCTCCGGCGAGTTCGTCGAGGAGACGGTGCCGCTGCCGGTGCCGTACCGGCTCGCACTGAACCGGGTCGAGCCGGACCAGGCCGCCATCGGGGAGCACACCGACCCGCACGGCCCCGGCTACGGCGCGGTGGAGCTGCACGAGAACGAGCCCGAGAAGGTCAAGGGCTTCTTCCGCGCCAAGCGCCGCAGCGACGACCCGGCACAGACCTCGCTGCCGCGCCCCGAGTCCGCCATGGTCGAGACCGGCAGCAGGGCCGCCGAGCCGGAGTAGCCCGCCGGCGGGCTGGCGGCGGGTGGCCGTCGGCAGCCGGCAGCCGGCGGCGGCCGATGCGGGGAAGCCGCGGCGGTCGCGGCGTCAGACCTTCTCGGGGTAGAGCGAGTAGGCCGGGAAGTTGCCGTAGACCTGCCCCTCCCCCTCCGTCACCGCCTGCACGAGCAGGTCACCGCCGACGAACGCGCCCTTCCAGGACGCGCCCTTGCCGCCGAACACCTCCTCGCGGTCACCCCGCGAGCGCGGCTTGTTGATGCCGACCTTGAAGGCCTGCAGCTCCTCGGCGATGCGCGCACCGAAGTCGGCGTCGTCGGTCGCGACCGAGCCCACCAGGCAGCCGTTGGAGGCGTTCATCGCGGCGAGCAGCTCGGCGTGGCTGTCGACCAGCACGATCGAGTCGAGCGGTCCGAACGGCTCGGCGTGCCGCAACGCCCAGGACGGCGGCGGCTCCAGCACGCAGGCAGGCGCGACGTACGCGCTGGTGTCCTGACCGTCGAGGAAGCGACCCTGCTCGAGGGTGCCGCGGTAGAGCGGGATGCCCTTGCCGGCGACGGCGGTGTCGAAGTGCTCGCGCAGCTCGGCGGCCTTGGTGGCGTGGATGACCGGGCCGAAGTTGAGGACCGGGAAGTCGTCGTTCGGCCCCTCGACGGCCAGCGGGTGGCCGAAGGACAGGCTCCTGACCACCGGCAGGTACATCTCGAGGAACTGCGGGAGCAGCTCGCGCTGCACGGCGTACCGCGGGTAGGCGGTGCAGCGCTGCTTGGCGTAGTCGAAGCCCTTCTTCAGGTGCGTCGCCAGGCTGTCCCAGTCGGAGAAGTCCCAGACACCCCAGACGTTCAGGCCCTCCTGCTCGAGCAGGTGCCGCTTGCCGGTGTCGGCCAGGGTCGTGGCGGCCTTGCGGCCGTTGGCCCGGCCACCGACGAAGGCCAGCGCGCCGATCTCCGGCGAACTGATCAGCGCGTCACCGAGGGCCGCGCCGACGCCGGACAGCAGGGTGACCGGCAGGCCGGCGCGCTTCATGAAGGCGTGCGCGAGCGTGAGGGTGTGGAAGCCGCCCTGCGAGGGCGTCTTGGCGACCACGCCGTTGCCGGCCAGGCACTGCACCAGCTCGGCGTGCACCTGCACCGACATCGGGTAGTTCCACGAGGCGATGTTGCTGACCGGGCCCGGCAGCGGCGAGCGGCCGGCGAGCTGGCGCTCGATCTGGCCGAGGTACCAGTCGACGCCGTCCAGGGCGCGGTCGACGTCGTCACAGGCGAGCTTCCACGGCTTGCCGATCTCCCAGACCAGCAGCAACGCCAGGGTCTCGCGGTGCCGGCGCATCTCGGCGACGGCGGCGGCCACCCGGCTCTTGCGCTCGTCGAGATCGACCTCGGCCCAGGCCTTGTGCTCACCCGCAGCCTGCTGCACGGCGTGCACCGCCTCGTCGTGCGAGATCCGCGGCGGACCCTGGATCGTGCTGCCGTCGACGGGGGTGACGTGCGTGCCGGGCTCGCCGGTGCGCTTCCACTCCCCGCCGGACAGGTTGAGGATCCGGTCGGCGTCGAAGGCCTCCGGCGCAGCGGTGCGCGCCAGGGCGTACACCTCGTCCCAGCTGGTACCGGGCTTGAGCGAAAGCGTCACGATCTCCCTCTTCTCGTACGGCGTGTCCTCGTACGGCGTGACTGCAGCATGACCTGCGCGGGTCCACGATGACATTCCCCGTCCCACGCTCTGGGACGCGGCTCCTCAGAACAGCACGCTCGCGAAAGTGCCCACCTCCTGGAAGCCCACCCGCGCGTACGACCGTCGGGCGGGCAGGTTGAAGTCGTTGACGTAGAGGCTCACGACCGGGGCGATCCGGCTGCGGGCCAGCTCCGCCACCGCGGCGGTGCCGCCCTCGGACAGTCCGCGACCGCGCAGCGCCGGGGGCACCCACACGCCCTGTACCTGGCAGACGGCGGCGGTGGCGGCGCCGACCTCGGCCTTGAACAGCACCGCGCCGCCCTCGATGCGCGCGAAGGCCCGCCCCTGGGCGATGAGCTCCTGCACCCGCGCCCGGTAGAGCGACCCGCCGTCGCCGAGGGTCGGCGACACACCGATCTCCTCGGTGAACATCGCCACGCAGGCCGGGAGCAGCACGTCGAGCTCATCCGGGCGGACCTGGCGCACCGCCGGGTCCGGACGTACCGCCGGCGGGCCGTCCAGGGCCAACAGCGGCTGCGTCGCCCGGATCTCGCGGGCAGGCCCCCAGGACGGCTCGAGCAGCCGCCACAGCGGCAGCACCGACGCGGCGGCGCCGACCAGCGAGGAGCAGCGGCGGCCCTGGCGGCGGGCCCGGTCGGCGAAGGCACGCACGGCGTCCGGGCCGGCCTGCACCGGCACAAGGTTGGCCCCGGAGTAGCAGAGCGCCTCGAGCCGGCCCCGCTCGCCGAAGCCCCACAGCTGCGCGCCGAGCCGGGATTCCGACAGCCCGGCCTGCTGGATCCGGGAGGCGACGAAGACGTCGGCGACCGGGTCGCGGGCGAGCAGCGCGAGGACCTCGTCGAGGTCCCTGCCGTCCAGGACACGGCAGGCCGAGGAGGTCCTCAGCACGGCCACCCTCGCACGCTCCGAGCGTAGACCGACCCCCGCGTACGTCCTATCAACCTGCGCGTGCGGGTGGCCTCAGCGCAGGACGCAAGGGGGTGGGGGTGGGTGGGTGGGGGGGGCGGGGTCAGCTGGTGGCGACCGCCGGGGCGCCGCTGGGGCCGTCGTAGGCCTCGGCCAGCCGCAGGGCCTCCTCGATCAGCGTCTCCACGATCTGCGACTCGGGGACGGTCTTGATGACCTCGCCCTTGACGAAGATCTGCCCCTTGCCGTTGCCGGAGGCGACGCCGAGGTCGGCCTCACGCGCCTCGCCGGGGCCGTTGACGACGCAGCCCATGACGGCGACCCGCAGCGGGACGGTGAGCCCGTCGAGGCCGGCCGTCACCTGCTCGGCCAGCGTGTAGACATCGACCTGCGCCCGGCCGCAGGAGGGGCAGGAGACGATCTCCAGGCCGCGCTGACGCAGGTTGAGCGACTCGAGGATCGCCAGGCCGACCTTGACCTCCTCGACCGGCGGCGCCGACAGCGAGACGCGGATGGTGTCGCCGATCCCCTCGGACAGCAGCGCCCCGAAGGCCACCGCCGACTTGATCGTGCCCTGGAAGGCCGGCCCGGCCTCGGTGACACCGAGGTGCAGCGGGTAGTCGCACTGCTGCGACAGCAGCCGGTAGGCCTGCACCATCACGACCGGGTCGTTGTGCTTGACCGAGATCTTGATGTCCCGGAAGTCGTGCTCCTCGAACAGCGAGCACTCCCACAGCGCCGACTCCACCAGCGCCTCCGGGGTGGCCTTGCCGTGCTTGGCGAGGATGCGCTTGTCGAGCGACCCGGCGTTGACCCCGATCCGGATGGGTGTCCCCGACTCCCGCGCCGCCCGCGCGACCTCGCCGACCTTGCCGTCGAATTCGCGGATGTTGCCGGGATTGACGCGTACGGCCGCGCAGCCGGCGTCGATCGCCGCGAAGATGTACTTGCTCTGGAAGTGGATGTCGGCGATGACCGGGATCTGCGACTGCTTGACCACCCGGGGCAGCGCCTCGGCGTCGACCGGGTCGGGCACGGCCACCCGGACGATCTGGCAGCCGGTCGCGGTCAGCGCGGCGATCTGCTGCAGCGTCGCGTTGACGTCCGCGGTCACGGTGGTGGTCATCGACTGCACGCTGATCGGCGCGCCGCCGCCGACCAGCACCCCACCGACGTCGAGCTGCCGGGTGGGGCGGCGCTCGGCCAGCCGCGCCGGCGGGAGCTCGGGCATGCCCAGGGAGACGGGCACGGGGCTGACGGGGAGGGGGCCGACGGGCACGGGCGTGATGGGGAGGGGCACGGTGTCCTCAGGGGTTGAGGCGGATCGGGTTGACGATGTCGGCGCCGAGCAGCCAGAGGGTGAAGCCGGCGAAGAAGATCACCACGGCGTACGTCACCGGCAGCAGCTTGGTCAGGTCGACCCGGCGCAGCGGCCCGGTGTAGCCCCTCATCCGCCGGATCCTGTCGCGGGCCTGCTCGAAGAACAGCACCGCCAGGTGGCCACCGTCCAGCGGCAGCAGCGGCAGTAGGTTGAACACGCCGACGAAGAGGTTCAGCCCGGCGATCAGCAGGAAGAAGCCGAGCGCCTTGAAGGCGAAGGTCTCGTCGCTGGCCAGCACCTCGCCGCTGATCCGGCCGGCCCCGACGAGGCCGACGAGGCCCTGCGGGTCGCGGTCCGGACCGTAGACCTGCGCGATGGTGTCGAGCTTCTCGCTGAAGGTGACCCAGATGCCGGTGACGATCTGGTCCATCGTGTCGACGCTGTGGCCGAGCGCCTCGACCGGGCCGAGCCGCTCGGTGGCCTGGCGGAACTCGATGCCCATGCCGATCGCGCCGACCGTCTCCATCGGGAAGACGGGCTGGTCGTTCTCGTCGCGGGCCGGCTCGCCGTCCGCACCGAGGATCGGTTCGGCGCCCAGCACCGGACGCTCTACGGATGCCGGCGTCATCGTCAGCTCGCGCCGCTCGCCGTCCCGCTCGACGGTGAGCTCGAGCGGCCGGCCGGGCGAGGCACGGATCGCCCGCAGGAAGGACAGCGAGTCCTCGACCGGCTCCCCTCCGACGGCCACGACGACGTCGCGCTCCTGCAGGCCCGCCGCCTGCGCGGGGGCCGGCAGCGCGCCGGGGTCCTCGCAGGTCGAGTAGTAGGTCGCCGGCACGCACTGCGACACGCTCGCCACGCCGGGCGGGAGCTCGACCGCCTTGCCGATGAACAGCGAGCTGAGCACGACGAGCACGATCGCGAGAAGGAAGTGCACGGTGGAGCCGGCGGCGAGCACGACCGCCCGCTGGCGGGCCGGCTGCCGGTAGAAGGCGCGCTCCTCGTCGGCCGGGTCGATCTCCTCGAGCGAGGTCATCCCGACGATCTTGACGAAGCCACCGGCCGGGATGGCCTTGACGCCCCACTCGGTCTCGCCACGCTGCCGCGACCAGAGGGTCGGCCCGAAGCCGACGAAGTACTGGGTGGCCTTCATGCCGTAGCGGCGGGCCGTCCAGAAGTGGCCGCCCTCGTGCAGCGACACCGACACCAGCAGCGCGATCACGAAGCCGACGAAGCCGAGCACGTAGACGCCGTTGCCACGGGCCACCGCGACGGCGAAGCCGGCCAGCAGGACCAGGCCGACCGCGCCGAGCACCCGCCTGGAGACCGGCTGCGGGGGGGCGGCCCCGCCGCCCGTCGTGGGCCTGCTCGCCACCAGGTTGGTCATCCGCCCTGCCTTCTCGTCGTGTCCGCGACCAGCTGGTGGGCCCGCTCGCGCGCCCACCGCTCTGACTCCAACACCTCGGCCAGGCTCGGGCGTTCCCCGGCCGGGCTCTCCGACACGACGGCGGCCACCGTGTCCACGATCCCCAGGAACGGCAGCCGGCCGGCGACGAAGGCAGCGACGCAGACCTCGTTGGCCGCATTGAGCACCGCCGGTGCGGTCCCGCCCCGCTCCCCCGCCGCCTTGCACAGGGCGACGGCCGGGAAGGCGCCGGTGTCCAGCGGCTCGAACTCCCAGGTCGTGGCGGCGGTCCAGTCCAGGCCGTACGAGGACCTCGGCAGGCGCTCGGGCCAGCCCAGGGCCAGCCCGATCGGCAGCCGCATGTCGGGCGGGCTGGCCTGCGCCAGCGTCGAGCCGTCGACGAACTCCACCATCGAGTGCACCAGCGACTGCGGGTGGACGACCACGTCGATCGCGGAGTACGGCGTGCCGAACAGCAGGTGCGCCTCGATCACCTCGAGCCCCTTGTTGACCAGCGTGGCGGAGTTGATCGTGATGACCGGCCCCATGTCCCAGGTCGGGTGGGCCCTGGCCTGCTCGGGCGTCACCTCGGCCAGCTGCGCGCGGCTGCGGCCCCGGAACGGCCCGCCGCTGGCCGTCAGCACCAGCCGCCGCACCTCCTGCGCCCGGCCACCGCGCAGGCACTGCGCCAGTGCGCTGTGCTCGGAGTCGACCGGCACGATCTGGTCCATGTACGGAGCCAGCAGCGGCCCCCCGGCGACTAGCGACTCCTTGTTGGCCAGCGCGAGGGTGCGGCCGGCCCGGACCGCCGCCAGCGTCGGCGCCAGCCCGACCGAGCCGGTCATGCCGTTGAGGACCACGTCGCACGGCCACGCGGCCACCTCGGCGGCCGCGTCCGGTCCGGCCAGGATCTTGGGTACGGCGAACTCGCCGGCACTGAAGCCGCGCGACCTGGCGGCGGCGTAGAAGGCCAGCTGCAGGTCCTGCGCGGCGGTGGCCCGAGCGACTCCGACCACCTCGACGCCCAGCTCCAGCGCCTGCGCGGCGAGCAGGTCGACCCGGTCACCCCCGGCCGCCAGCCCGACGACGCGGAACCGGCTGGGGTTGGCCCGCACGACCTCGAGGGCCTGGGTGCCGACCGAGCCGGTCGCACCGAGCAGCACGACGTCACGAGGGCTCACCCCTGCAGTCTCCCAGGTCGACCGCCCGGCCGCCCGGCCGCCCGCGGCCGGGCATGCGGGACAGTGGCCGGGTGCTGGGAGGCGTACGGGGACGGGTGCGGCGTACCCCTGCGCTCGTCGCGATCCTCACCGTCGGCGGGCTGGGGGTGCTCGTGATCCTCGCGCTCAATGCCCGGCCGTCGGCGGAGGCCTCCTCGGCCGTCGGCCTGGAGCGGGGCTACGTCGGGACGACCTACGCCTTCGACGGCCTGGTGTGCGTGCTGTCACCGCAGGTCGCCGCCGAGGTGCTGTCGGTCGAGGTCGAGCAGGCCGAGGGCAGCGTCACCAGGCTGGTCCGGCCGCCGTCCGGCCCCCCGGTGATCGGCTTTCCGGTCGATGACCCGGCCGACGGTGCAGATCCGGGCGACGGGGGCGGCGGGGGCGACCCGGCCGACGGTCAGGGCGACGACGTCGCGGGCTACCCGGTGCCGCCGGGCGAGGGCGACTGCACGCTGCGGGTGCTGGTCACCCCCACCCGTACCGGAGCGGTGACGGCCGGAACCCTGCGGATCCGCATGGCGTACGGGCCGTCGGGGCTGCTGCGCCGCACCGCCGCGGTGCGGCCGGAGATCCGACTGGACGTCACCGGGACCGGGCGCGATCCACGGACCACGACGGGCCGAGGGTGACGTCCTGCGGCATGAACAGGCACGAGCCGGGCAGGAACGGCCAGGATGACTTCAGCGCCTGAGGACTCCGGTCGAAGGCCCTGCATGGCCCACGAGCGCGGCGCCCCCGCCCGACGCGGCTGGATCGCCGGCGCAGGGCTGGCCGCCGTGCTGGCCCTGCTCGGCGCCGGGCAGGTCAGGGCCACCTCCGCCGATGACCAGCTGCCCGCACCCGTGGAGGCGGCCCTGGACGTCCTGCTGGCTGCGCCGCCGGCGGCCTCCGCCCCAGCCGGCCCCACCGCCCCAGATGGCCCCACCGCCCCAGATGGCCCCACCGCCTCTGCTGCTGCCTCCCCCGCCTCCCCCGCCGAGCGACCGGCTGCCGGTCCGGGCCGCGGCGTCGATGACGGCGCCGATGACGGGCAGGCCGACCGGGTCGCGCGGCCCGACCGGGCCGGAACGCCAGGGGCCGATGCGCCTGCGGCAGCCGCCCCCGCGCCTGCCGTGGCCACCGCCGGCCTGTGTTCCGGCACCGGCTGGGAGCAGCGTCGTGGCAGCGCCGCGCTCGCCTCGCTGCGGGCCGGGGCCGACCGCACCGGCTTCCGGATCGAGTTCACCGGCGCCCGCACGGGCTATCTGGGGCTGACCCACCTCGAGCAGCGCCGCATCGAGATCTTCGTCCGGCCCTGCGGCGTCGAGAGCGACGAGCTGCTGCGGCACGTGATCGCGCACGAGCTCGGCCACGCGTACGACACCACCCGGATGAGCGAGGGCACCCGGCAGGCCTGGCAGGTCGCGCGCGGCATCCCGCTGAGCACGCCGTGGTACGGCTGCAGCAGCTGCACCGACTTCGCCACACCGGCGGGCGACTTCGCCGAGGTCTACGCCCAGTGGGCGCGTGGCGCAGGCACCAACCGCAGCGAGCTGGCCGGCGACGTCCCGCCCGGCACGCTCGCGGCCCTGGCCGACCGGTTCTTCGGCGCCTGAGCCCGCCGCGTACCGGCTATGCCTGCGCGGCGGACAGCTGGCCGCAGGCGCCGGCGATCTCCCGGCCGCGGGTGTCCCGGACGGTCGCGTTCACGCCCGCCGCGCGCAGCCGCCGGACGAACTCCCGCTCGACCTGCTTCGGGCTGGCGTCCCACTCGCTGCCCGGCGTGGGGTTGAGCGGGATGAGGTTGACGTGCACCAGCTTGTGGCGCAGCAGCCGGGCCAGCAGGTCCGCCCGCCAGGGCTGGTCGTTCACGTCGCGGATCAGGGCGTACTCGATCGACAGCCGCCGCCCGGTCGCGCGGGTGTGGTCCAGCGCCGCGCCGAGCACCTCGCGCACCGGCCAGCGGGTGTTGACCGGCACCAGCGTGTCGCGCAGCTCGTCGTCCGGCGCGTGCAGCGACAGCGCGAGCGTGACCTGCAGACCCTCCGTCGTCAGCCGGCGGATCGCCGGCACCAGCCCGACCGTCGAGACGACAACGCTGCGCTGGCCGATGCCCACCCCGTGCGGCGCGGCCTCGGTGATGCGCCGCACGGCGCCGAGGACCCGGCCGTAGTTGGCCAGCGGCTCGCCCATGCCCATGAAGACGACGTTGCTGACCCGGCCGCCGCGGGCCGACTCGGTGCGCTGTGCGGCGACGACCTGCTCGACGATCTCCGCGGTCGACAGGTTGCGGGTCAGCCCGGCCTGGCCGGTCGCGCAGAACGGGCAGGCCATCCCGCAGCCGGCCTGGCTGCTGATGCAGACGGTGGTGCGGTCGGCGTAGCGCATGAGCACCGACTCGACCAGGGTGCCGTCATGACCGCGCCACAACGTCTTCTGGGTGTCGCCGCCGTCGGTCGCGACCTCGCGCACCGGGGTGAGCAACGGTGGGAGCAGGTCGGCGACGAGCCGGTCCCGGACCGCGCCGCCGAGATCGGTCATCTGCTCGGGCAGGTGCCCGGCGAAGTAGTGCCGCGACAGTTGCTCTGCGCGAAAGGCCTGCTCGCCCAGCCCGACGACCGCCTCGCGCCGCCCGGCCGGCTCGAGGTCGGCCAGGTGGCGCGGCGGCAGGGCGCGCCTGGGCGCGTCGAAGACGAGGGGGAGAGCGGTCACAGGAACGTCAGCGTCCGGGCGCCGTGAACCCTTCCCGCGGCCCGTGGCCCGCGGCTACGGGTAGGGAACGAAGGCGGCCAGCAGCAGCCAGGCGACCGGCGCGGCCGGCAGCAGCGAGTCCAGCCGGTCCATGATGCCGCCGTGGCCGGGCAGCAGCGTGCCCATGTCCTTGATGCCGATGTCGCGCTTGACCATCGACTCGCCGAGATCACCCAGCGTCGCGATCGACACGACGGCCAGGCCGTAGACGACGCCGAGCAGCGGCGAGACGTCGAACAGCCGGTCGAAGAAGTACGCCCCGGCGGCCGTGCAGGCCAGCAGCGAGCCGGCAAAGCCCTCCCAGGACTTCTTCGGCGAGATCGACGGCGCCATCGGGTGCCGCCCGAACAGCACCCCCGCCACGAAACCGCCGACGTCGCTGCAGACGACCACCGCGATGAACGCGGTCACCCGCAGTGCGCCGTCCGCCGGGATCGCCAGCAGCGCACCGAAACCGGCCAGGAACGGGACGTAGGCCGCCGTGAACGTCGCCGCGGCCACGTCGCGCAGGAAGCCCTCCGCAGGATCGGCCATCCGCCAGGCGAGGCACGCCAGGACGGTCAGGACCAGGCCGAGGAACAGCGCCTCCGGCCCCTCGCGGTAGGCGAACACGACCGTGGCGGTCCCGCCGAGGAGCAGCGGTGGCATCGGCGGCAAGGCGCCCAGCCGGCGCAACGAGGAGACGACTTCGTACGTCCCGATCGCGACGGCGGCAGCCAGCACCCCGATGAACAGCCACCGGTAGGGCGAGAACAGCGGCGCGGCGACCAGCGCGGCCAGCAGCAGCCCGACGCCGATGGCGGCCGGCAGGTTGCGGCCCGCGCGTCCCTGCCCGCGCTTGCCGGGAACGCCCTCCGGTGGCGCGGGAGCGGTGTCGACGGCGGGAATCTCCATCAGACCTCGAGCAGCTCGGCTTCCTTGTGCCTGAGCAGGTCGTCGACGGTGGTGACGTACTGCGCGGTCGTCTTCTCGAGCTCCTTCTCGGCGCGGGCGACCTCGTCCTCGCCGACCTCGCCGTCCTTGGCGAAGCGGGACAGCTCCTCCATCGCCTTGCGGCGGATGTTGCGGATGGAGATCCTGGCCTCCTCCGCCTTGTGCCGCGCGACCTTGATGAACTCGCGGCGCCGCTCCTCGGTGAGCTGCGGGAAGACGATCCGGATGATGTTGCCGTCGTTCGAGGGGTTGACCCCCAGGTCGGAGTCCCGGATCGCGCGCTCGATCAGCCCCAGTGAGTTCTTGTCGTACGGGCTGATGACCGCCATCCGCGGCTCGGGCACCGTCAGCGAGGACAGCTGGTTCACGGGGGTCATCGCGCCGTAGTAGTCCACGACGATCTTGTTGAACATGGCCGGTGTCGCGCGACCGGTGCGGATGCCGCCGAAGTCCTCCTTCGCGACGCTGACCGCCTTCTCCATCTTCTCCTCGGCGTCGAGGAGGGTGTCGTCGATCACTACGCTGCTCCGGTCTTCACGAGGTGCTGCTCACGAGGGTGCCGATCTTCTCACCGCGCACCGCGCGGCCGATGTTGCCGTCCTCCTGCAACGCGAACACGATGATCGGCAGGTTGTTCTCCATGCAGATGCTGAAGGCGGCCGCGTCGGCGACCTGCAGCCCCCGCGAGAGCACCTCGGCGTAGCTGACCGCGTCGAACTTGACCGCGTGGGGGTTCTTGCGGGGGTCGCTGTCGTAGACGCCGTCGATGGACTTGGCCATCAGCAGCGCCTGGCAGCCGATCTCGAGCGCCCGCTGCGCGGCGACCGTGTCGGTGGAGAAGAACGGCATGCCGGCGCCGGCACCGAAGATGACGACCCGGCCCTTGTCGAGGTGCCGCATCGCGCGGCGCGGGATGTAGGGCTCGGCCACCTGCCCCATCGTGATGGCCGTCTGCACCCGGGTGTCGACGCCGGCCTGCTCGAGCAGGTCCTGCAGCGCCAGGCAGTTCATGACCGTGCCGAGCATCCCCATGTAGTCGGCGCGGGCCCGGTCCATCCCGCGCTGGGCGATCTCGGCGCCGCGGAAGAAGTTGCCGCCGCCCACGACGATGGCGACCTGGACGCCACCCGCCACGACGTCGCGGATCTGCCGGGCGATGTCGGACACGACGTCGAGGTCGAGGCCGACCGCCCCGCCGCCGAACACCTCGCCGGACAGCTTCAGCAGCACCCGGTCGTACGGACGCGGCTCACCTCCTGCGGCGGGCGAGGAGGCCGGCTCCCTGTCGTTGCTCACGGGGTGGCGGCCTCCTCGTCGTACGGCGGAACGGTCGGGCGGGAACGTAGGCCGTACCTGCCTCTCGGCAGACTAGGCCTGACCGACCTTGAACCGGGCGAAGCCGTTCAGCTGGACGCCGGCCTCCTCGAGCACCTTGCCGACCGTCTTCTTGTTGTCCTTGGCGAAGGCCTGCTCGAGCAGCACCGCCTCCTTGAAGAAGCCGTTGACGCGGCCCTCGACGATCTTGGGCAGGGCCGCCTCGGGCTTGCCCTCCTCCTTGGCGGTCGCCTCCGCGATCTCGCGCTCCTTGGCCACGACGTCCTCGGGCACCTCGCTGCGCGCGACGTAGGTAGGGCTGAAGGCAGCGATGTGCTGCGCGACGTCCTTGGCCACCTGCGCGTTCTCGGCCGACAACTCGACGAGCACCCCGAGCTGCGGGGGCAGGTCGGGGTTGGTGCGGTGCAGGTAGGTCGCGACGTAGGCGCCCTCGAAGGTGGCCACCCGGCGGACCTCGATCTTCTCGCCCATGGAGGCGTTGGCGTCGTTGAGCACGTCGGTGAGCGGGCGCCCGTCGACCTGCACGCTGCTGACGTCGTTGGTGCCGAAGGCCGCGTCCACGACCGACTGCGCGAGGTCCTGGAACTTCGCGCTCTTGGCCACGAAGTCGGTCTCGCAGTTGAGCTCGAGCAGGGTGCCCTTGCCGGTGCCCTCCAGCTTGGCGAGAACCAGGCCGTTGGAGGCTGCCCGGCCCTCGCGCTTGGCGACGCCCTTGAGGCCCTTGATGCGCAGCTGCTCGACGGCCTTGTCGTAGTCGCCGTCGGCCTCGACCAGGGCGTTCTTGCAGTCGGTCATGCCCGCGCCGGTGGCCTCGCGGAGCTTCTTGATGTCCGCGGCGGTGATGGAAGCCATGTCAGGTCGCCTGTCTCTCGTTGCGATGGAGGTCGGACGTACGACGGCGGCGCCGCAAGGGGTGGTCCCCCGGGCGCCGCCGGACGTACAGGGCGCTACTGCTGGGGGGCGGCGGCCTGCGGGGCGGCGGCCTCCGGGGCCGCGGCGGCCTCGGGGACGGCGGCGGCCTGGGGCGCCGCGGCGGCCTCGGCCTCGGCCGGGGCACCGGTGAGCAGCTGGGTCTCCCACTCGGGCAGCGGCTCGTCGCCGGCCAGCTGGCCGGCCTCGGGCTTGGCGTCGCCGCCGCTGGCGCCGGCGCGGGCCATCAGACCCTCCGCGACGGCGTCCGCGATCACGCGGGTCAGCACCTGGATGCTGCGGATCGCGTCGTCGTTGCCCGGGATCTTGTAGTCGACGACGTCCGGGTCGCAGTTGGTGTCGAGGATCGCGACGACCGGGATGCCGAGCTTGCGCGCCTCGTTGACCGCGAGGTGTTCCTTGTTCGTGTCGACGACCCAGACCGCGCTCGGCGTACGGGTCATCTCGCGGATGCCGCCGAGGGTGCGCTGGAGCTTGATGCGCTCGCGGGACAGCACGAGCGCCTCCTTCTTCGTCAGCACCGTCTGGCCGCCGGTGGTCTCGATGAGCTCGAGCTCCTTGAGGCGCTGCAGACGCTTGTAGACGGTCTGGAAGTTGGTGAGCATGCCGCCCAGCCAGCGCTCGGTGACGTAGGGCATCCCCACGCGGCCGGCCTGCTCCGCGATCGACTCCTGCGCCTGGCGCTTGGTGCCGACGAACATGATCGTCCCACCGTGGGCGACCGTCTCCTTGACGAAGTCGTAGGCGCGGTCGATGTAGCCCAGGGTCTGGGTCAGGTCGATGATGTAGATGCCGTTGCGCTCGGTGAAGATGAAGCGCTTCATCTTGGGGTTCCAGCGCTTGGTCTGGTGCCCGAAGTGCGCGCCGCTCTCGAGCAGCTGGCGCATGGTGACGACGGCCATGATGGCCCTCTCTGTTCGTCCGCGTCGGCGTGCGCCCACTGGTCAGGCAGGTGCGGCCGCGCGGCGGTCGGTTGTCGCCGTCCCCCGGGTGGGGGCCGGCCCTGGTGCCCGTGTCCTGCCCGTGCTCCTCGCGGAGACCGACGGGCGGGCCGTGGTAGGGCACGCGAAGTCGACCCAGCGGACCGGGTCGCTGCAGCAAGTGTACGGCCTGTCGTCCACAGCCTTGCCCGGACCGCTGTCGCCCCGGCGTCGGCTGCCGCAGGCTCGCCACGTCGTCCTGGTCGAGGTCGTCCTTGCTGCAAGGAGGTGGACGTGGTGCGTCGTGTGCTGGTGCTGGTGCTGCTCGTCCTGGTCGCACTGGTCGGGCTGCCGGCGGAGCGAGCCGTCGCCGACGCCGGACCATGGGGCTGGCCGCTGTCCGGCCCGCGGGAGGTGGTGCGCGGGTTCGAGCCGCCGGCGACGCGTTACGGGGCGGGCCACCGCGGCGTGGACCTGCCGTCTGCGCCGGGCGCAGCCGTGCTGGCAGCTGCCGCCGGACAGGTCAGCTACGCCGGGCTGCTCGCAGGCCGAGGCGTCGTCGTGGTGACCCACGGCACGTTGCGGACCACCTACGAGCCGGTCACCGCGGCCGTACGCCCCGGCGCAGTCGTGGCTCTGGGCCAGCCGGTCGGGCAGCTGGAGCCGGGTCACGCCGGCTGTACGGTGGCCGCGTGTCTGCACTGGGGGCTGCGGCGCGGCGAGCAGTACCTCGACCCGGTGCGACTCGTGGAGCGGGGGCCGGTGCGACTGCTGCCGCTGGACCGGATGACCGCGGGCAGCGCGTGGGCACCGCACGCGCCGGCATTCCCCGGAGCCGGGATGCCCGGGGCTGCGGTGCCCGGGGGTGGGATGCCGGGTGCTGGGATGCCGGGTGCTGGGATGCCGGGTGCTGAGGTGCCCGGTGGTGCAGTCCGCGCTGCTGCGGGGCCGGTGCGCGCGACGACCGCCCCGCCGCCCGCGGCAGCTGTGCTCCACGAACCGTCCTGGTCCCTGCGCGCCGACGAGGCGCCGCTGGCGGCCGCGGCCCTGGTCGCGCTGGCGCTCGGCATCGCGCTACTGGCGCGGCCGGTGCCGGACCCACCCGAACCGGCGAGCGGCGCAGCGGCCGCGCCCGCCCCGGCCGCCCCGGCCGAGGACGACGAGCAGGTCGCGCTGCCGGCGCCGCTGCTCGACCTGGATGCGGCCCGCCTGCGCCGCCACGCCTCCTGAGCGCCCAGGGCCCCTATGGTGCGCATGAGGTGTACAGGAGAGGTCAACAATCCGGAATTGTTGACCTCTCCTGCACAGGGCGTTCACAGCAGCAGGGCCCCGTGCAGGTCGCCACCCGCGGACGACCCGTTCGTCCCGGCTGACCCGTGGTCCCGGCTGACCCGTGGTACCGGCTCAGTCGTTGTCGGACAGCTTTCCGCGCAGCTGCAGGACGGCCTTGGTGTGCATCTGGCAGATGCGGCTCTCCGTCACGCCCAGGACCTGGCCGATCTCGGCGAGGGTGAGGCCCTCGTAGTAGTAGAGCGTCACGACGATCTTCTCCCGCTCGGGCAGCGTGTTGATCGCCTTGGCCAGCAGGTACTTCGTCTCCTCGGACTCGAACGCCTGGACCGGATCCTCGGCCTTGGTGTCCTCGAGGGTGTCGACCAGGGAGAGCTTGTCCCCCTTCTCCCCCCCGGCAGAGAGCAGCTCGTCGAGCGCGACGACGTTGACGAAGCTGACCTGACTGAAGATCGTGTGCAGGTCCTCGAGCGCGATGCCGAGCTCGGCGGCGACCTCGGCCTCCGTCGGCGTCCGGTGCAGCCGGCCCTCGAGCGCGGCGTAGGCCTTCTCCACCTCACGCGCCTTGTAGCGCACCGAGCGGGGGATCCAGTCGATCGAGCGGAGCTCGTCGATGATCGCGCCCTTGATGCGGCTGATCGCGTAGGTCTCGAACTTGATCGCGCGCTCGAGGTCGAACTTCTGGATCGCGTCGATCAACCCGAAGATGCCGTACGACACGAGGTCGGCCTGCTCGATGTTCGGCGGCAGACCCACGCCGACGCGGCCGGCGACGTACTTCACCAGCGGTGAGTAGTGCAGGATCAGCCGCTCACGCAGCCGTTCGTCGCCGGTGTCCTTGTACTCCCGCCACAGCTCCGCGATGGCCGACTCGATCTCGGCCCGCTCCTCGTCGCTGACACCGGCGTACCGGCCGCGCCGGGCGGGGGTCTTGGCGGCGGGCGCGGGCTGCACCACGACGTCGTCCGCGCCCGGGTCGTCCTCGGCAGTGGCCAGACGGCCGGAACCGTCCGGTCCGGGCGTGCGCACAGTCATGACTGGTCCTCACCCGTTCGAGCCCCCGCGGCGTACTTCCGGTCGAAGCGAGCGTAGCGCGACGCCTCCGCCACCGTCCGCTGTTGCCCCGTGGAGCCGTCAGGCGCGGGGATGCGCCTGGGCATAGCTGGTGCGCAGCCGTTCGACGCTGACGTGCGTGTAGATCTGCGTCGTGGCCAGCGTCGCGTGGCCGAGCAGCTCCTGGACGGCCCGCAGGTCCGCACCGCCCTCGAGCAGGTGGGTCGCGGCGCTGTGCCGCAGCCCGTGCGGACCGAGATCCGGGGCCCCGGGTACGTCCGCCAGCCGGCGGTGCACGAGGGTGCGGGCGGCGCGCGGGTCCAGCCGTCCACCGCGCCGGCCCAGCAGCAGCGCCGGTCCGCTGGCAGGCGTCGCCCACTGGGGACGGCCGTGGGCCAGCCAGCCGGCGACGGCCAGGGCGGCCGGCTCCCCGTACGGGACGGAGCGTTCGCGGGCGCCCTTGCCCAGCACCCGCACCACGCGGCGCTCGCGGTCGACGTCGCCCACGTCGAGGCCGCAGAGCTCGCCGACCCGGATGCCGGTCGCGTAGAGCAGCTCGAGCGTCGCCCGGTCGCGCAGATCCTCCGGTGTGCCGCCGTCGACCTGCTCGACCAGCCGTGCGGCCTCGTCGGCGCGCAGGACGTCCGGCAACGGCCGGTGCCCCTTCGGGGTCGCGAGCAACGCACCGGGGTCCGTGGGAAGCAACCCGCGCCGGCAGGCCCAGGCGGTGAAGACCCGCGCGCTGGAGCCGCGGCGGGCCAGGGTGGGGCGTGCGGCGCCGGTGCTGCGCGAGCGGGCCAACCAGCTACGCAGGACGGCCAGGTCCAGCTCCGCGGGCGCCGTCACCCCCAGCCGGGCGGCGTGCTGCAGGAGGGCGGCCACGTCGCCGGTGTAGGCGCGGACGGTGTGCACCGACCGGGACAGCTCCAGCCGGAGGTGACGCTCGAAGGCGGCCAGCGCCTCGTCGAGGGCGGGCGGCAGGGCTGGGTCCTCCGGCCCGGCTGGGTCCTCCGGCACGGCGGTCACACGCGGCACGGTGTCCGGCGGGCCGGGGCCAGGTCAAGCCGCCGGGCCGAGGGGCGCTGTGCGCCGTCGGGTGAACGCCCCGGTGGCCGTTCGGCTCACCGTCCACTCCGGACCGGCTTGCCTGCCCCGAGCGGGGTCAGGCGCCAGCCATCCGGGGTCGACTCGGCCAGCCCGTGGGTGACCAGCGGCGGCAGGACCTGCTGCACGACGAGCGGGAGGACGCCGGCCTCCTTCGCAATCGCGGCGACACCGACCGAGCGGCGGACGGGCAGCGCGTCCAGGACCCGCCGGACCGTGTCCGACAGCCCGTCCCGCAGGTCCACCGGGCCGCGCGACGGCTCGGTGGCGTCCACCCCCATCCGGCCGACCAGGTCGAGCACCTCCGCCGCACAGGTGACGCACTGGGCGCCGTTGCGGAGCTCGACGTGACAGCCCGCGGACATGCCGGAGGTCACCGGTCCGGGGACCGCCATCAGGTGACGCCCCAGCAGGCGGGCCCGCTCGAGCGTCGCCAGCGAGCCACTGCGGAGGGCCGCCTCAACGACGACCGTGCCGAGCGAGAGCGCCGCGATGAGCCGGTTCCGGATGAGGAACCGGCGCCGGGTGGGGTGGCTGCCCGGCGGCAGCTCCGACACCAGCAGCCCCTGTTCACCGATCTGGTGCAGCAGCCGGTCGTTGCCCCGCGGGTAGGCGACGTCCACGCCGCAGGCCAGCACCGCCACCGACGGCGCGCTCTGGGCGAGCAGCGCACCCCGGTGGGCGGCGGCGTCGATGCCGTAGGCCCCGCCGCTGATGACCGTCGCGCGCCGCTCCGCGAGTCCGGCGCCCAGCTCTCGCGCCACGTGCAGGCCGTAGCTGCTGGCCGCCCGCGCGCCCACCACCGCGACCGACCGCTCGACCACCTCGTCGAGCGGCCAGCTGCCGTGCACCCACAACGCCAGCGGTGGCGGCTCCAACAGCTTCGACGGCTGCCACGTCAGCCGCGCGGTGGGCCACTCGGGGTCGCCCGGGCAGACCAGCCGGGCGCCGGCGCGGGCGGCGGCCGACAGGTCGTCACGAGGATCGTGTCCCTCGGCGCGCAGCGCGATGCCGGGCAGCACGCCCTGCGTGACCTGCCCGACCGGGACGCCGCGGCGCAGCGACTCCCACACCTCGACCGGCCCGACCGCGGCCACGGCCTCGGCCACGTCGGGGTCCCCCGGCTCGGCGATGCGGGACAGCCCGGCGCGCGCGATCCGCTCGTCGGTACTCACGCGATCGCCAGGCCCTGCGCGGCTCCCTGACCCGGCCCTCACGCCGTCACCTGACCCGGCCCTCACGCCGTCACCTGACCCGGCCCTCACGTGGTCACCTGACCCGGCGCTCACGCTGCCACCAGGCCCTGCGTGGCCCCCTGCCGGTAACCCAGGGCGTGCGCGACGTGCTCCTGGCGCGGCCGGCCGACACCCTGCAGGTCGGCCAGCGTCCACGCGAGCCGCAACACCCGGCCGTAGCCGCGGGCGGTCAGCTGCCCGCCGTCCATCGCCGTGTCCGCCGGCCGGGTCGCGTTCCGGTCGAGCGGCCAGCGCCGCCGCAGCTCGACCGGCGGCACGTCGCCGTTGCAGCGCCACGGCGTCCCGGCGAAGCGGACGGCGGCCGCGTCCCGGGCGGCAGCCACCCGCGCGGCGATGTCGGCGCTGAGCTCGCCGCGGCCGTCCTCGGCCAGCATCTCCGCGCGGGTGATGCGCGGCACCGTGACGTGCATGTCGACGCGGTCCAGCAGCGGCCCGGACAGCCGGCTCAGGTAGCGACGCCGCACGTCGGGGGGGCAGCTGCAGTCCTCCGGCCTGGCGCACGGGCAGTAGTTCGCGGCCAGCAGCAGCGTGAAGCAGGCGGGGTAGACGGCCGTCCCGCCGACTCGGGTGATCGACAGCCGGCCGCTCTCCAGCGGCTGGCGCAGGGCATCCAGCACCCGCGGCGAGAACTCCGGCGCCTCGTCGAGGAACAGCACCCCGCGGTGCGCGAGGCTGGCCGCTCCGGGCCGGGCGATGCCCGCGCCGCCGCCCACGATGGAGGCGATCGTGGCCGTGTGGTGCGGGTCCTGGAACGGTGGCCGGGTCACCAGCGGCGCGTCCCGCGGCAGCGAGCCGGCCACCGAGTGCACGGCGGTCACCTCGAGCGCCGCGTCGAGGTCGAGCGGCGGCAGCAGCCCGGGCATCCGCTCGGCGAGCATCGTCTTGCCGCTGCCCGGCGGTCCGAGCAGCAACGCGTGGTGCCCGCCGGCCGCGGCGACCTCCAGCGCGGTGCGCCCGACGGCCTGCCCGGCCACGTCGAGCATGTCGAGGGTGGGACCCGCCGCCGGCGCGACCACCGGCACAACGACCGGTTCGTCGTACGGCACGCCGGTCAGCAGCGCGACCAGGTCCCGCAGCGACCCGACCCCGCGCGCCTGCACCCCGGGCAGCAGCCGGGCCTCGGCCAGGTTGTCCAGCGGCACCACCACCCGGTCGATGCCGGCCCGCGACGCGGTGAGCACGGCGGGTAGCACCCCGGGAAGCGACCGCACCCGCCCGTCGAGACCGAGCTCGCCGAGCAGCACCCGCCCGTGCAGCGCGTCCGGCGGCAGCACTCCGGAGGCGCCCAGGATCGACGCCGCCAGGGCCAGGTCGAAGCCGCTCCCCCGCTTCGGCAGCGAGGCCGGCGACAGCGCGAGGGTGATCCGCCGCTGCGGCCAGGCCTGGCCGCTGTTGACCACCGCCGCCCGCACCCGGTCGCGCGCCTCCGCCAGCGCCGCGTCGGGCAGCCCGATCACGGTCAGCCCGGGCAGCCCCCGGGCGAGATCGGCCTCCACCTCCACCACGTGGCCGTCCAGGCCGACCAGCCCCACCGAGTACGCCTTGGCCAATGCCACGGGATCACCTCCGCCGGCGACGCTGCCCGGTGCCGGAAGCCGTGGCCACCGCTCCGGCCGAGGTTGTGGACGACCACGCGGTGCCCACAGGCACCGCGCCCTCAGAACGCCGCCTTCAGATGGGTGACCTTGGGCGGCCCGTCGTACCGCCGGACGATGCCGACCACGTCGAAGCGCAGCTCGCTGGTGCCCGGCGGGCGGTTCTCCAGCAGCCACCGGCAGGCCAGCGTCCGCAACCGGCCGGCCTTGACCCGGCCGACCGCCTCCGCCGGCTGACCGAAGCCGGTGCCCGCCCGGGTCTTCACCTCGACGAACACGACGGTGCCGTCCGGCTCCCGGCCGACCAGGTCGAGCTCGCCGAACTCGCACCGCCAGTTGCGGTCCAGCACCTGCATCCCGGCAGTAGTCAGCAACTCGGCGGCAAGGTCCTCACCCCAGCGCCCGAGTGCCGCCGTCCGCGCCCCGCGTGTCTGCTCCGGTCGCACCTCGACCACCTCCCGGTGCCGACAGTGGCCGCGCCGGGGCCGCGGCGGGCGACCGGCGGGCGCATCTGTGGGCGACGCGTCGCTGTCCACAGGATCAGACAGGCCCGGCCCCTGCCCAGACGGCGGGCCGGGCTCGGGCGCTCGGCGCGGACCGTCGCCCACCAGGTGACGGCCGGCGGTAGCGGCCCAACTCCCGCCACACCCCCAAGTGCTGCCCGTCGAGGAACCGCAGCATCGCCGAGGCGCCAGTAAGCGACGGTGGCCGAGCGTTGACACAGGTCCCGTCGTACGCACTATGCGTCGGACCCCGGCGCCGTCGATCTCGCAGTCATCACGCCAGGGTCAAGCGGAAGAGCCCTCCTCGTGGGGGCTCTTCAACGTGTCGTCCTTTCCGGGCGTGTGTCATCCCCAGCCCCGTCCACCGCGACGCGACGCGCAGGCCTTGCCGCAGTTCGTCGGCATCGATGCGTAGCGTGACTTCCGCAAGATCAACAGCACCTGGGCCTGAGCCTTCCCCTCTTGACCCCGGCCGCTGCCGAGTTGCCGACTGGGAAGAGAGGACCGTGGCCCCGGTCAACCACGTCCAGGCGCAGGTCGAGGCGCCGCAGGTCGACGATGTCTAGCCCGAAGCTGCCGGAGCTGACCCAGGCCCGGATCCTGCGCGCGCTGGCGAAGCTCGACGTCCACCCCGTCCGCAAGGGCGCCGGCAAGGGCAGCCACTGCTACGTCGTCGGGCCCGACGGCCGGCGCAGCAACGTCATGGCGCACAAGCACGCCCGCTCTGAGGTGGCTACCGTGCTGAAGCAGCTCGGCATCTCGCACGAGGACTTCCTCAACGCGCTCTAGCTCGCGCCGGCGAGAACCCTGACCTCGGCATGCTCGCTGGCGTTCTCCGCGTCGGCGGGCATCGGCGTTCCAAAGGTCATCTCGACGACCTCCTGGTCCTGGAAGACCTCGTAGTACTCCGCGATGGCGCCCTGCAGGTTGTGCATGAGCTCGTCCCGGTTCTTGCCGGAAGCCCAGCACCCCTGCAGCTCGCGGACCTCAGCGATGTACAGCTCGTCGTCCGGCTCGTACCGGACGTCGACGGTCACGGTCGACTCGACCTGCACCGCTCCACCGCCCTCACCATGGGTCCGCACGTTGCGGATCTCCTCGAACAAGACTATGTCCGGAGTGCCAGCCCGGCTGCGCCGGGCTCTGTGCATCGACAACACGCGGGACCGTCTGAAGTTTCCTGGCGGCACACCATGGCACGGGCGCGCAGGCCGCGCAGGAGGTTCAGCGTGACACGAGCAGTGCCGACCTCGCCGCTCCGCGCGTGGCCCCCGACCCAGCGATCGCAGCGGCGGCGGCGGCGCACCACAGCAACGTCCGGGTCACCGGCCTCCGCGCGCGATCACCTCCGCGATCCGCGCCTCGCCTGCGGCCATCGCCTCCTCCGTCTCGTGGTGCGGCACCATCCGCTCCCCCGACGCCAGTAGCCGTCCCTCACGTGTCATGCCGACAGGTCTACGACCGGGGTCCGACATCTAGCGTTCGTCGTAGCCCCGGCGAGGTCGGGGTGAGGTTGCGGCACCGACGTCTACGGCTGGGTCCGACGGGTCCTTCGAGTCCTGAGTTCCGATCGTCGAGGCCGCGGGGTCGCGGCCGTGACGAGTGCTCCCCGCACTGGCGTGGCACCAAGATGGATCGAGTTCTTGGTGCCATCGGCCCGCACAAGCCGGCGCTGCTGGCACCGAGAACCGGCGTGGCCGACACCCCACGGGTGCGATCGCGACAGGCTGCGATCAGGGGAGGCTGAGCTGTGATCAGTCGTGGCTCAGCTGTGATCAGCTGTGTCCGACTGTCATCACTGCCGACACCGGCACGAGCCGGCCGCTGTCCACAGGGTCAGACAGGCCCGGCCCCACCGGGACGGGGAATCAGGCCTCGTCCGCCTCCGGCAGCTTGATGCCGGACACGATGCGGTGCTCCTCACTGGTGCCGGGCGAGGGCGAGGTGCCGGCGGAGGGGACGGTGGCGTCGTCGCCCTGGCCCGGGGCGGCTCCCGCCCTGCTGTCCAGCGCCTGCGGCCCCATCCGTGCCGCACCGGCGGTGGTGTCGCTCCGCACCCACTCACCGTCGGGTGTCTGGCCGTGCATACCGGGGGCGCGGTGCGACGTGCCGGTCGAGACCTGCCGCGGCTGCTCCGGGCCCGGGGCACGACCCGTGCTGTCGGTCAGGTCCGGAGCGGGCCGGGTCGCGGCGAAGGTGGCGCCGGTACCGCCGAGGCCGGCCGGCTGTCCCCCGGCCGGCTGTCCCCCGGCCGACTCCTGGGCGTACGCCCCGGTGCCCGACTGGTCACTGCGCAGGGCAGCGGGATGGCGCGGCGCCTGCGGGTCGGCACCGGAGATGTTCATGTCGTCCAGCTGCGGCACCGTGAGCGGCTCCGGATGCGTGCCGCTCGGCGGCATCGGCTCGGTCCGGGCCTGGTTGGTGTCCGGGCTCCCCTGACCGCCGGGCTCCGTGCGGCCGGCGAGCGTGACCGGCCCGTCGCCCGAGCTGTCCTCCGGCTGGCTCGGCGCCCCCGGCTCGTCCGCCTTGTTCCGATCGACGTTGCCCATGCGGGCCCCCTACCCGCCGAACGGCGGGCGACCCCCGGGCAGCTCGAGGTCGGGCTTCTCGAGCTTCTCGACGTTGACGTCCTTGAAGGTCAGCACCCGGACCGACTTCACGAAGCGCGCCGGGCGGTACATGTCCCACACCCAGGCATCGGTGAGGGTCAGCTCGAACCACACCTCACCGGCGGCGCTGCGGGGCTGCACGTCCACGGCGTTGGCCAGGTAGAAGCGCCGCTCGGTCTCCACCACGTAGTCGAACTGCCGGACGATGTCGCGGTACTCCCGGTAGAGCTGGAGCTCCATCTCGGTCTCGTACTTCTCGAGCTCTTCGGCACTCATGCGCTGACCACCATCCGGTCATCCAACCGCAGCTGTCCCTGCCGGCGCGTCTCCGACGCGACGCACGCCTTCACGTTGACGTAGGAGAACCGGTGCTGCGGACACGGCCCGTGCTCCAGCAAGGCAGCCGTGTGCTCCGGCGTGATGTAGCCCTTGTGCCGCGCGAAGTCGTACTGCGGCCAGCGAGGGTGCAGCTCGCGCATGATCCGGTCCCGCGTCACCTTGGCCAGCACGGACGCCGCGGCGACGCAGGCCGCCACCCGGTCGCCCTTCCACACGGCCAGCGACGGCGCCGGCATCCCGCCGATCGGGAATCCGTCGGTGAGGACGTACGACGGGCAGGGGTCCAGACGCAGGACGGCCTGTCGCATGGCGCGGACGTTCATGACGTGCAGGCCGCACCGATCCACCTCGGTCGACGGGACGACGACGACCGACCAGGCCAGCGCCCGGCGTACGACCTGGTCGTACGCCGCCTCCCGCGCGGGCTCGCTGAGCAGCTTGCTGTCGGCCAGCCCCGGCACCTCGCCGCGACTGCCCTGCGGCAGCACGACGGCGGCCACGACCAGCGGGCCGGCGCAGGCCCCGCGGCCGGCCTCGTCGGCCCCGGCGACGTAGGGGAAGCCGCTGCGCTGCAGGACCCGCTCCAGCGCCCACAGGCCGTTCTCGGTTCGGACGACCGGCCGCGGGGCCCTCACGGCGCCAGCCGGTCCAGCACTTCGGCGAGCTCCTGCGGGTAGACCCGCTCGGCGGTGCCGCGCAGCTCGTCCCG
Organism: Mycobacteriales bacterium; assembly: GCA_040902655.1. Classification (NCBI taxonomy): domain Bacteria; kingdom Bacillati; phylum Actinomycetota; class Actinomycetes; order Mycobacteriales; species Mycobacteriales bacterium. The sequence goes on along the minus strand of JBBDWV010000017.1, from coordinate 79,765 downwards.
TGACCACCACCGGGTGCCGAGCACCGCCACGAGCTCGACGTCGCTGTGCGCGGTCGGGATGGCGTCGAAGCTGTCGGTGCGCAGCAGGAAGTAGTCCTCGCTCTGGCGGTAGCGGTCGCCGCCGAAGCTGAACTCGGTCAGCCGCCGGTGCACGACCGGGCCGAGCTGTCCCGGTTCGACCCGCAGCCCGGTCTCCTCGACCAGCTCGCGGGCGGCGGCCTGCGCCGGTGTCTCACCCTCGTCGATACCACCGCCGGTGGTGTTCCACCAGCTGCCGGCATCCGTTGCGGTCGGATCGCAGCAGTTCTGCAGCAGCACCCGCCCGTCGGCGTCGAGGAGCAGCACACGCGCCGCGCGGCGCTCGAGGGGGACCGTCATGACGCTGCCGAGCCTAATGGCGCAGGCGGCGGCTACCGCCGGCGCAGGCGGCGGCGCAGCAGGGCCACCGGCAGCGCGCCGACCAGCCCGAGGCCGTACGGCGCGGCGGACGCAGCTCCGGCGGCCAGCGGAGCCAGCGCGCTGAACGTCTCCGGAACGCTGAGCACCCGGGCGCGGTCCAGCGGCCAGACGATGACGAAGGCCCGCCCGATGACCTTGTCCTGCGGGACGGTGCCGCTGTTCGCATCCTCGATGTGGAAGCGGGAGTCGCTGGAACTGCCGCGGTGGTCGCCCATCACCCACAAGCGCCCCTCGGGGACGAGCACGCCCTCGGCACCTTCGGGGCAGCTGGTGTCTCCGGTGCCGGCGGCGCAGAAGGGCATCCGGTCGTCCTCGAAGACGTACGGCTCGTCGAGCACGGTGGGGCGCTCGGCGCCCTCCGGCTGCACGCTCACCTTGCCGTCGGTGCAGCAGGCGACGCGGTCGCCCGGCACCCCGATGACGCGCTTGATGAAGTCCTTCTCGCCCGGCGCACCCACCCCGACCGCGCTGCTGATCGCGCGCAGGACCCGCTGCACGTCGTTGCTCGGGGGCGCGATCTGCGTCTCCGGAGTGAAGGAGTCCAGCCCGTTGAAGACGACGATCTCGCCGCGGTGGATCTCACGGAAGTTGTAGACCAGCTTGTTGACCAGCACCCGGTCGCGCAGCTCCAGCGTCTGCTGCATCGAGCCCGACGGGATGTAGAACGCCTGGATCAGGAACGCCTTGATGAGCAGGGCGAGCAGGAACGCGATGATCACCAGGAACGGCAGCTCGCGGGCGAAGGAGCCACCGGAGGCCTTGGCGTGCCTGCCCACCCCCCTGCCCGAGCCGCGGGCGCGGGCGGGACCGTCCGGCGCTCCCGCCCGGGCGTCCCGGCCGGCGTCGGCGTCCCGGCCGACGTCGGCGTCCCGGCCGGCGTCGGACACGGAGATACCGGCCGGGGCGGGGGCACGGTCGTCGCTGCTCATTGCGCAGACCCTAACGGTGCAGGGCCGACGTCGGTGCCCGGCGGGCAGACCGGACGGCCGGGCGAAGCGACCGGACGAAGCCGGACGCGGACAGGAGTCGCTCAGGCCTCGGCGGGCGCGCTCGGCGCGGCGGTCGGCGGCGCGGGCGGGGCGGCCGGATCGGCCGGAGCGGTCGACGCAGCCGCCTTCGCGGGCACCGTCACCGCCCGCTTCTCCTTGATCTTGGCCTTCTTGCCCCGCAGCTCGCGCAGGTAGTAGAGCTTCGCGCGGCGGACGTCACCGCGCGTGACGACCTTGATCGACTCGATCACGGGGGTGTGCACCGGGAAGGTGCGCTCGACGCCGACACCGAAGCTGACCTTGCGGACGGTGAAGGTCTCCCGGGAGCCGCCGCCCTGACGCCGGATGACGACGCCCTGGAAGTGCTGGACGCGGGAGCGGTTGCCCTCGACGACGCGTACGCCCACGTCGAGCGTGTCGCCCGGGCGGAAGTCGGGGACGTCGGTGCGCAACTGCGCGGCGTCGAACTCGTCCAGGACGTTCATGGGTGGCGTCGCTTCCTCGTGCGGCAGCCGCGGGTGGGCGCGGGCCTGCCGGGTGGCGGGTGGTCCAGGGAGCTGGCACTCGTCCCGTCGGGACGGCGCAACAGCCCTCTACTCTGCCACATCCGGTGACCGGCCTCCAAGGACGGCGCGGTCCCGCTCGTCCAACCGGCCGACCAGTCCCGCGACCAGGTCCGGCCGGCGCACGGCCGTCCGGCGCAGCGCCTCGTCGCGCCGCCACCGGGCGATCCGGGCGTGGTCGCCCGACTGCAGCACCGCCGGGACCTCCAGGCCGCGCCAGACCGGCGGCCGCGTGTAGACGGGTCCCTCGAGCAGCCCCTCCATCGCGCCGGGCGCGAAGGAGTCCTCCTGGTGCGAGGCGGCGTTGCCGAGCACCCCCGGCAGCAGCCGGGCGACCGCCTCGACCACGACCAGCACGGCCACCTCCCCGCCGGCCAGCACGTAGTCGCCCAGCGACACCTCCAGCACCCGGAAGCGCCGCGCGGCGTCGGCGAGCACCCTGGCGTCGATGCCCTCGTAGCGCCCGCAGGCGAAGGCCAGCCACGGCTCGGCCGCAAGCTCCACGGCCAGCGCCTGGGTGAACGGGACACCGCTGGGGGTCGGGACGAGCAGCACCGGTGCCGTCGCCCCGGATCCGCCCGGCCCGCCCGCCTCGCGCACCGCGTCGAGCGCGGCGCCCCACGGCTCGGGTGTCATGACCATGCCCGGCCCGCCGCCGTACGGCGTGTCGTCCACGGTGCGGTGGACGTCGGAGGTCCAGGTCCGCAGGTCGTGCAGGCGGACCTCGAGCAGTCCGCGCTCCTGCGCCTTGCCCAGCAGGGAGACCCTCAGCGGCGCGAGGTACTCGGGAAAGATCGTGACGACGTCGACGAGCACGTCAGGCCGGCTCGCCGTCGGGATCGGCCGGCGTCAGGTCGAGCAGCCCCGCGGGCGGGTCGACCTCGATCCGGCGGGCAGCCACGTCGACGACCGGCACCATCTCCTTCACGAACGGCACGAGGACCTCCCCCGGCGGGTCCTGGCGCCGTACGACGAGCACGTCGCCGTGCGGGAGGTGCAGCACGTCGACCACCTCGCCCAGCGGCTCCCCGCCGACGAGCACCGCGCTCATGCCCCGCAAAACGTGGTCGTGGAACTCGTCCTCGTCCGCCGGCGGCGGCAGGGTCCGCCCGTCGACCTGCAGCAGCGTCTCGCGCAGGGACTCGGCGGCGTTGCGGTCGGCGACACCCTGGAAGGCGACCATCAGCCGGCCGTTCTGCCAACGGGACTGCTCCACGGTCAACGGACCGCGATCCGGCGGGTCGGTGAGCAGGACCGCCCCGGCGGCGAACCGCGCCTGCGGGTCGTCGGTGCGGACCTGCACCGTGACCTCGCCCTTGAGGCCCTGCGGCTTGCCGATCCGGCCGACGACGAGCAGGTCCGGCTCGACCACGGACTAGCGGACCTCGTCGGTGTCGACGACGTCCACCCGCAGGCCCTTGCCGCCCAGTGCCGTCATGACGGCGCGCAGAGCCTTGGCCGTACGGCCGTTGCGGCCGATGACCTTGCCGAGGTCCTCCGGATTGACGCGCACCTCGAGGGTGCGGCCGCGCCGACCCGTGACCAGCTCGACCTCGACGTCGTCGGGGTTGTCGACGATGCCCTTGACCAGGTGCTCGAGGGCGTTCTCGAGCACGGGCTAGGCCTTGTCGGCGCTGGCCGCGTCGGCAGCATCCGGCGCGGTAGCCGCGTCGGTGCCCGTGGTCTGGCCGGTGCCCGCCTCGGCAGCCGTGGGGCCGTCGCCGCTGGGCGCCTCGGCCGTCGGGCCGTCGCCGGCGGACGGGTCGGTCTTGCCCTCGGCGGGTGTCGGGGTGGCGCTGGTCGGCTCGCCGGTGCTCGGGGCGGCGTGACCGGCCGGAGCCGTGTCGTCGTCGGCCTTGACCTTGGGAGCGGCCTTCTTCTTCGGGGTGGTCGCGGCACCACCGGCCTCGCCGCCGCTCTCGCGGGCGGCCGTCTCGAAGATGGCCTTGCGGTCCGGCTTGGGCTCTGCGACCAGCATCGGCGGCGGGGCCGGCAGGCCCTTGAACTTCTGCCAGTCACCGGTGACCTTGAGGATCGCGGCGACCGGCTCGGTCGGCTGCGCGCCGACGCCGAGCCAGTACGCGGCACGGTCACCGTCGACCTCCATGAAGGAGGGATTCTCCTTGGGGTGGTACTTGCCGATCGTCTCGATGACGCGGCCCTCGCGCTTGGTCCGCGCGTCCGCCACCACGATGCGGTAGTACGGGGCGCGCATCTTGCCGAGACGCATGAGCTTGATCTTGACTGCCACGGGTGTGGGCTCCGGAGGTGAGATGGGGTGGCCCCCGGCGCTGCGCGTGGGGCACGCGGCCGGGAACGGTCTGCGGACACGCGGTAGGGCGGGTAGAGGGCCGCCCCCTGCGATGGCTCGTCGGACAGTCTGCCAGATGCGGCGCCGGCGTGGCTGCCGAGGTGGCTCAGCCGTGACGTCGGCCACAGTCGGCCCCTGAGGCAGCAGCAGCCCGGACACTGGAGCCGTGACCGCCGCCCTGGAGCAGCCGATCCCGGTCGCCCCCTCGCTGTGGCGCTCCCCTGGGCTCGGCGCGCTGTTCACCGCCTCCACGACCGCCCGGCTGGCCAACGAGGCGGCCCGGGTGGCGCTTGTGCTGCTGGTGCTCGAGCGCACCGGGTCCCCGGCCCTGGCCGGCACCCTCGTCGGCGCGCTGGCCCTGCCCGCGCTGGTCACCGGGCCGCTCCTGGGGGCCTGGCTGGACCGCACCCCCCATCGCCGGGCGGTCTTCGTGGCCAACCAGCTGCTGCTGCTGGGCGTCCTGGTCGGCCTGCTGGCCGCGACCGGGTCCGCGCCCTCGTACGTCGTCGTGCTGTTGGGCCTGCTGGCCGGGGTGACCGCCCCGGTGCTGACGGGTGGCTTCACCGGGCTGATCGCGCCGCTGGTGCCGGCGCCGCACCTGCGCCGGGCGTACGGCGCGGAGGCCACCAGCTACAACCTCGCCGGCGTCGTCGGACCGGCCCTGGCGGGTGCCTTGGCGACGGCCGCCTCGGCGAACGTGGCCGTGATCGCCACGGCGGTGTTGTCCGCGCTGGCGCTGGCCGCGGTGCTGCGGGTGCCGATGCCGCCGCTCGCCGTCCACGGCGAGCGGACCGGACTCGTACGCCTGGTCGGCAGCGGGCTGCGCCTGCTGGCCACGGTGCCGCCGCTGCGGGCGGTCACCGTCGCGACGACCGTCTCGTTCACCGGCATGGGCGCGCTGCCGGTGGTCTTCCCGCTGCTCGCCGTCGAGGTTGGGCAGCCGGCCGCCGCGGGCGGCGCCCTGTTCAGCGCCTTCGCCCTCGGCGCGCTCGGCGGCAGCCTGGCCGTCGCCTCGCGGTCCCCGCGTACCGACCCGATGCGCCTGGCGTTCCTCGGGATCGCCGGCTTGGCGGTGGCGTTCACCGGTGTCGCGGTCGCACCCAGCCTGACCGTCGCGCTCGTGCTCGTGCTGCTGGCCGGGGCGATGGAGGGGCCGGTGCTGGCGAGCACGCTGGCCGTACGCGCGGCACACAGCCCGGCGTCGATGCAGACGCAGGTGGTGACCACGGCCGCCAGCCTGAAGTTCGGCGGCTTCGCGCTCGGTGCCGCCGTCGCCGGCCAGGTCGTGGCGGCCCACGGGGTGCGGGTCGGGCTGCTCGGGCTGGCGGGGATGCAGGTCCTCGGCCTCGTCCTGGGGCTGTTCACCCGAACCGCCCGCAGTTGACCTGCTCCGACCGTAGGGTGCGGCAGTGATCGGCACGCCCCTCCCGCGCTCCCCCCTGCCCCTGGCGATCCTGCTGGCGGTCCTGGGGATCGCCAGCCTCGGCGGCGTCGCCGGCCCCGGTCCGGTGATGGCCGGCGAGGCTGTGGCCGGTGCAGCAGGGGCCGGCGAGGCTGTGGCCGGTGCAGCAGGGGGCGGTGCAGCAGGGGGCGGCGCAGCAGGGGGCGCAGCAGGGGGCGCAGCAGGGGCCGGCGAGGACACGGTGCAGGCCGCCGCCCCCGTGGCGCAGGCAGCGGCGTTGGACCCGCCGGCCGCCACAGGAACGCCGCCGTTGCCGCCGTCGCCCTCACCCTCACCCTCCGCGGAACCGGCGCTGCGGCGTAGCGGCACCAACGGCGACGGCTGGGCCGTCTACCGGCTGGGCGTCGGCCGGGTGCCGGACCGGCTGCGGGTCGGGCAGGGCTTCCGCGGCGAGATCAGTTGGCAACAAGGCGGACTGGCTCGCAAGGCCCGAATCTACGTGCCGGGATCAGCGCCGGAGACGGCGCCGTTGCTGGTGTCGCTGCACGGCCTCGGGGGGTCGCTGCGGCAGGTCGAGGCGCAGCAGCGCTGGTCCACGCTCGCCTTCCAGCAGGAGTTCGTCCTCGTCTGGGGCGCCGGCCACGAGGGCTCCTGGAACGCCGGCCCCTGCTGCGGCACGGCGGCCGGCCGAGTCGACGACCTGGCCTACCTCGACCGGCTCTTGCAGATCACCGGCGCGCTGCACGCGATCGACCGGCGCCGGGTGCACCTGGCGGGCTACTCCAACGGCGCGATGCTCGCCTACCGCTATGCCTGCGGCCGGCCGGGTCGGATCGCGGGGGTGCTGGCGGTGGCCGGCACGCACACCGCCCCGTGCACCCCCACCCGCGCGACCGCGGTGCTGGCGGTGCACGGCCGGCAGGACCCGACCGTGCCGCTGAAGGGCATCCGCTACAGCACCGGACTGCGGTCCCGGCTGCCGGCCGTCGACACCGGGCCGCGGCTGTGGGCGCGCACCGGTGCAGGGGTGCGCATGGTGGTGCTCCCGGCGTACGGCCACGGTTGGCCGACCCGCCACAACGGCGGATACGACGCGACCGGTGAGGGCTGGCGGTTCCTGAAGGCGCACCCCAAGCCTGCGGGCTGACCCGCCACGGCGCGGCGTTGGCGCGGCGGCGCGGCGGGCGGCAGTGCGGCGCGGCGGGCGGCAGTGCGGTTCGTGACGCTGCGGGGCGGCCTGCGGGGCGATGTGTGCGCTCGGGGGCTGTGCAGGAACGGTCAAGTTTTCCCGATTGTTGACCCCTCCTGTACAACGCGCGACAGGAGGATGCACCGCCGGGCCGCCAGCTGCGTGCTGCCCCAATCCGGCCGACCTGTCGCCGCGCCGCTGTCCGCCGCCCGCCCCCATCACCGCCCGCCCCCATCACCGCCCACTCGCACCGCCGCCCACTCGCACCGCCGCCCACTCGTACCCAGGCCTTGATCAACGCCGGGCTGGCGCACATTATTCGGAGACAGAATGTGCGGAAGGCCGGCGTTGATCAACCGCCGGCGCGCTCCGACCCAGCAACCGCCGGGGCGCTCCGACCCAGCAACCGCCGAGGCGCTCTGACCTACCGCGGCCGGCGCAGACCGAACGGATCCGGCGGCGACTGCGCCTGCCCGGCCGGCGGAAGCTGCGGAAAACCCTGCGGGAGTTTCGGCAACCCCTGCGGCAACTGCGACCCCTGGCTCGGACCGGGCGCCTGCTTGGCCTTGCTCGGGCCGCCACCCGCGCGACCCGGCCCCTTCTTGCTCTTCTTGCCCTGCGACTGCTGGCGCTTGGCCTTGCGGCCCATGGCCGGCATCCCGGGCATGCCCGGGATGCCGCCCATCGACTTCATCATCTTCTGCGCCTCGTAGAACCGGTCGACCAGATTGTTCACCTCGGTCACGGTGACGCCCGAGCCCTTGGCGATACGCATCCGGCGCGAGCCGTTGAGGATCTTCGGCGTCCGCCGCTCCTGGGGTGTCATCGAGCGGATGATCGCGGCGATCCGGTCGATGTCCTTGTCGTCGACCTGGGCGAGCGCGTCCTTCATCTGACCCATGCCGGGGAGCATCCCGAGCAGGCTGGTCAGCGAGCCCATCTTCTTGACCTGGACCATCTGCTCGAGGAAGTCCTCGAGGTCGAAGTCCTTGCCCTCCATCATCTTGCCGGCCATGCGCTCGGCGGTGTCCTGGTCGAAGGACTTCTCGGCCTGCTCGATGAGAGTGAGCACGTCACCCATGCCGAGGATGCGCGAGGCCATCCGCTCGGGGTGGAAGACGTCGAAGTCGTCGAGCTTCTCGCCGGTGGAGGCGAACAGGATCGGCTGTCCGGTCAGGTGGCGGACGCTCAGCGCGGCGCCTCCCCGGGCGTCCCCGTCGAGCTTGGTGAGCACCACCCCGGTGAAGCCGACGCCGTCCTGGAACGCCTGCGCCGTGACGACGGCGTCCTGGCCGATCATCGCGTCGACGACGAACAGCACCTCGTCGGGCTGCACGGCGTCGCGGATGTCGGTGGCCTGCTGCATCAGCTCGGCGTCGATGCCGAGGCGGCCGGCGGTGTCGACGACGACGACGTCGTGGTTCATCCGCCGGGCCTGCTCCACGCCGCGACGCGCGGCATCCACCGGGTCGCCCACCCCGGAGCCCGGATAGGGCGCAAAGACGTCGACCCCGGCCTGCCCGCCGACGACCTGCAGCTGCTGGACGGCGTTGGGCCGCTGGAGGTCGCAGGCGACGAGCAGCGGCGCGTGGCCCTGCGCCTTGAGGTGCCTGGCGAGCTTGCCGGCCAGGGTCGTCTTGCCGGCCCCCTGCAGACCGGCGAGCAGAATCACCGTCGGGGCCGTCTTGGCGAAGCGGATCGTGCGGGTCTGGCCGCCGAGGATGCCGATGAGCTCCTCGTTCACGATCTTGATGACCTGCTGGGCCGGGTTCAGCGCCTGGCTGACCTCCGCGCCGCGGGCCCGCTCCTTGACGTTGCCCATGAAGGCCTTGACGACCGGCAGCGCGACGTCGGCCTCGAGCAGCGCGATGCGGATCTCGCGCGCGGTGGCGTCGATGTCGGCGTCGGACAGCCGCCCCTTGCTGCGCAGGCTGGTGAAGACCTTGTCCAGGCGGTCGCTGAGGGTGTCGAACACCGCGTCAGCCTAGCGGGGTCGGTGCCGCAGGGACCGGGTCACGCCGCCGGGACAGGGCCGCAGCGGCCGGGCCACGGGACAGGGCACTCAGCCCTGCAGCGCGGCGAGCAGCCCGGTCTCGACCTGTGCGCGCAGCGCCGGGTCCTGGACCTTGGTGCCGTTCGGGCCGACGACGTAGAAGGCGTCGACGACGTCCGCGCCGAGCGTGGAGATGTGCGCGCTGCGCACGTCGAGCCGCGCGGCTGCCAGCGCTGCCGTGATCCGGTGCAGTACGCCCAGCGCGTCAGCGGCGTGCACCTCCACGACGGTGGCGGCATCGGAGGCGTCGTCCACCAGCCGCACCGTCGGTGCGACGGCAGGGAGCCGGGTGCGCGGCGCGTAGGCCGCCTCCCGGGAGGCCAGCAGCGCGGGCAGGTCCAGCTCGCCGGCCAGTGCCCGCCGCAGCTCCCCCTGCACCAGCGCCCAGTCCGGCGGGGTACCGAAGCGCGGCTGGACCCGGCAGACGGTCACCGCCGTGCGGCCCCGCGAGAACACCGATGCCGAACGGACGTCCAGCCGGTGCAGGGCCAGCACGCCCGTGGCCAGCGACAGCAGGCCTGGTCGGTCGGGCGCGACGACGGTGACCTCCTCTCCGCGGGCCTCCAGCAGCGGGCCGCCCCGTCCGACGAGCCGCTCCTGCCAGTCGGCCAGCGGCGCGGGCCCCGGCGGGGGCGCGCCGGCCAGCAGGGCCGAGGTCCGCCGTACCAGCTCGGTCACCAGCCCGGACTTCCAGGACGACCAGGCCGCCGGGCCCGTCGCGGCCGCGTCCGCCTCCGTCAGCGCGTGCAACAACTCCAGGACCTCCGCACTGCCGACGGCATCCGCCACGGCCCGCGCCGTGGCCGGGTCGGCCAGGTCCCGGCGGGTGGCGACGTCGGGCAGCAGCAGATGGTGCTCCACCAGCCGGACGAGCACCGCGACGTCCTCGGGCGGCAGGCCCAGCCGGGGCGCGAGTCCGGCCACCACCTGCATCCCCACGGCGGTGTGGTCGCCGGGCAGCCCCTTGCCGATGTCGTGCAGCAACGCCCCGAGCAGCAGCAGGTCGGGGCGCGCCACCCGCCGGGTGAGGGCCGCCGCCTCGGCCGCGGCCTCGACGAGGTGCCGGTCGACGGTGAAGCGGTGGTAGCTGTTGCGCTGCGGCTTGCTGCGGACCGTCTCCCACTCGGGCAGCAGGCGTACGAGCAGGCCGGCCTGGTCCAGCGCCTCGACGACCGGGACACAGGCCGGGCCGGCGGCCAGCAGCCGCACCAGTGCGTCCAGGGCCGGCGCCGGCCACGGCTCGGGCAACGGTGGGCAGGCCGCGAGGCGGGTGAGTGTGTGCGGCGAGACCGGCAGACCTGCGCGGGCCGCCGCCGAGGCCACCCGCAGCACGAGCACCGGGTCCGACGCCGGTGCGGCGTCCCGGGCCAGCACCACCTCGCCGTCCTGCTCCACGACGTCGTCGGCCAGCGGGCGACGCAGCGGGGCGGCGGAACGGCGGCCGAGCAGCCGGCGGCGCGCGGGGGGCCGGATGCGGCGCCACGTGGTGTCACCCGCGTAGGCGATGGTGCGGGCCGCCGAGGACACCGCGCGCATCAGCGCGTCGGCGTCGGCGTAGGAGAGCGCGGCGGCCACGGCGTCCTGTTCCTGCAGGAGCAGGACGTCCACGACCCGCCGGCCGGCGCCGGCGGTGCGCCGGTGGAGCTCGCCACGCACGTCGAGCAGCACCGCGTGCGCCGCCTGGACCTCCGGCCCCGGCAGGTTCGCCACCTGGGCCGCGGCGAGCGCCTGCAGGGCGTGCACGTCACGCAACCCGCCGCGCGCGCTCTTGAGGTCGGGCTCGAGCAGGAACGCCACCTCCCCCTGCGTACGCGCCCGCTCCTGCACCAACTCCCGCAGCTCGGGCAGCCGGGCCGGCGCACCGGCGCGCCAGGCGGCCCGGGTGCGGTCGAGCAGCTGCGCGCTCAGCGCCCGGTCGCCGGCGACGTGCCGCGCGTCGAGCAGGCCGAGCGCCGCCTTGAGGTCGCCGGCCGCGACGGCGAGCGCCTCGTCGAGGGTCCGTACCGCGTGATCCAGGCCCGCCCCGGAGTCCCACAGCGGGTACCAGGTCGCGTCGGCGAGCCTGCCTACGTCCGGCCGGTCGGTGTGCACCAGCAGCAGGTCGAGGTCGCTGCCGGGAGCGACCTCGCGGCGGCCGAGCCCGCCGACCGCGACCAGCGCGATGCCCGGCCCGGGGTCGCCGAACAGCGCCGCGAGCTCCCGGTCGTACAGCTCGACGAGGGCACAGCGCAGGGCTGCACCGGTCAGCTGCGACGCCAGGATCGTGGCGCGGGCCTGCTTCATGACCAGACCGCCGGCCGACGCACCCGGATCCCCCTGCACCGTCAGAGTGCTTCGGCTCCCCGCTCCCCCGTGCGGACGCGGACGACGTCCTCCACCGGCGTGGACCAGACCTTGCCGTCGCCGATCGACCCGGTGCTGGCAGCAGCCACGATCGCATCGACGACCCGGGTCGCATCGGCGTCGTCGACCAGCACCTCGATGCGGGTCTTGGGCACGAACGCGACGGTGTACTCGGCACCCCGGTACACCTCGGTGTGTCCGCGCTGGCGGCCGAAGCCCTGCACCTCGCCCACCGTCATGCCCTGCACCCCGATCGCCTCGAGCGCGCTCTTGACGTCGTCGAGCTTGAACGGCTTGACCACCGCGGTCACCAGCCTCACCGGGACACCTCGCTCGCACCTTCGTCACGGGGTGTCGCCCCGCATCCTGTGCTCACAGGGCCTCCGCCCCCCTCTCACCCGTCCGGACCCGGACGACCTCGTCGACCGGGGTGCTCCAGACCTTGCCATCTCCGATGGCTCCGGTGTGCGCGGACTTGGCGATCACGTCCATCACCTCCGCGGCGTCGGCGTCGTCCACCAGCACCTCGACCCGGACCTTGGGCACGAACGACACGGTGTACTCGGCACCGCGGTAGACCTCGGTGTGCCCGCGCTGCCGGCCGAAGCCCTGCACCTCACTGACCGTCATGCCCTGCACGCCGAAGGACTCGAGGGCGCTCTTGACGTCGTCCAGCTTGAACGGCTTCAGCACCGCCGTGATCAGCTTCATGCGTCCGCCTTCACCGAGGCAGCGGACGTCGCGTTGAACCCGCCGGCCCGGATGCCGCCGAGCTCATAGCCGCTCTCGGCGTGCGTCGTCTCGTCGACGCCGGTCAGCTCGTCCTCCGCCGAGATGCGGAAGCCGATGGTCTTGTCCACCAACGTGCCAAGCAGGAAGGACATCACGAGCGAGTACGCCAGGACCGCGACGACCGCGACGGCCTGCTTGCCGAGCTGCTCCAGGCCACCGCCGTAGAACAGGCCGTTCACGCCCTCGCCGCCCTGGGCCGCGGAGCTCGCGAGCAGGCCGATGATCAGCGAACCGACGATGCCGCCGACCAGGTGGATGCCCACGACGTCGAGCGAGTCGTCATAGCCGAGGCGGTACTTGAGGCTGACCGCGAAGGCACAGGCCCCACCGGCGACAAGTCCCACCACGATCGCCCCGACCGGGCTGACGACGTTGCAGGCCGGGGTGATGGCCACCAGGCCGGCGATGGCACCGGAGGCCGCACCGAGGGTGGTGGCGTGGCCGTCGCGGAGCTTCTCCACGCCGAGCCAGGCGATGATCGCCGCGCCGGTGGCGACGGTGGTGTTGAACAGCACCGTGGCGGCGACGTCGTCCGCGGCCACCTGCGAGCCGACGTTGAAGCCGTACCAGCCGAACCACAGCAGGCCCGCGCCGAGCAGCACGATCGGGAGGTTGTGCGGCCGCATCGGCTCGCGTGGGAAGCCGCGGCGCCTGCCGAGCACGAAGGTGAGCGCGAGCGCCGCCGCACCGGCGTTGATGTGCACCGCCGTGCCGCCGGCGAAGTCGAGGGCGCCGAGCCGGGCGGCGATCCAGCCCTCCTCCAGGCTGAAGACCCAGTGGGCGACCGGGAAGTAGACGACGCTGACCCACAGGATGACGAACAGCACCCAGCCACCGAACTTCGCGCGGTCCGCGATGGCGCCGCTGATCAGGGCCGGGGTGAGGATGGCGAACATCATCTGGAAGCTCGCGAACACCAGCACCGGCACGGTGCCGCTCACCTCGCCGACGGTGCCGGCCATGCCGAGGAAGTCCGGGCCGCCCACCAGGCCGTTCCCCTGGGTGGGGCCGAAGGCCAGCGTGTAGCCGTAGAGCGTCCACAGCACCGGCACGACGGCCAGGCAGGCGAAGCTCATCATCATCATGTTGAGGACGCTCTTGGCGCGAACCATGCCGCCGTAGAACATCGCGAGCCCCGGTGTCATGAGCAGTACCAGTGCACTGGCAATGATCATGAACGCGGTGTCACCCGTGTCGATCTCGGGCACGAGAGCACCTCTCCCTGCTGTGGCCGGGCCTGTCCCGGCGACTGCTGCGACTGTGCGGGTGCGCTGTTCCCCGGCCGTGTCCCGTCCGTTTCGCAGAGGTGAACAAGCCCGGCGCTTCGTTTCGCCCGCGTGTCCGCCGTTACCTGGCGGGCTGGGCCACCTGGCAGGCTGGGCCACCTGGCAGGCTGGGCGGATGAGCCGCTGGTTGCAGGAGACGGGGGGCGACCGCGGGCGGTCCTACGACCAGGCGTTCCGGGACCTCGCCGCGTCCGGCGTGGACGTCCACGGCGAGGCGGCGTACGTCGCGGCGCTGGTCCCGCCGGGCTCCTGCGTGCTGGACGCCGGCTGCGGAACCGGCCGGGTCGCGATCGAGCTGTCCCGCCGTGGCTACGACGTGGTGGGCGTGGACAGCGACGCCTCCATGCTGGCGGTGGCGCGGGACCAGGCGCCCTCGTTGCCGTGGCACCTGGTCGACCTGGCCGCGCTCGAGGACGAGGCGGCGTACGACCTGGTGGTGGCCGCCGGAAACGTGATGATCTTCCTGGTGCCGGGGACGGGGCCCCAGGTGGTGCGCCGGCTGGCGGCGGCGCTGCGGCCGGGCGGGCTGCTGGTCAGCGGCTGGCGCACCGACGAGCTGGCGGTGCAGGAGTACGACGGCTGGGCGCGCGCCGCCGGCCTGGAGCCGGTGGTGCGGCACGCCACCTGGCAGGGTGCTGCGCTGACGGACGACGCGGACTGGTGCGTGGCGGTGGACCGCGCCGGCCGCCCGTGACGTCGGGCCGGCTCGGCCCGGTGTCCGCTCGACCACGCGCCGCGGCAGCGCCGTCGAGCGGACGTCGCTGAGACAGTTAGAGCGCGGCCTCGTCGCCGAGCAGGGCGTCGGCGAAAGCCTCGGGCTCGAACGGCGCCAGGTCGTCCGGTCCCTCCCCGAGGCCGATGAGCTTGACCGGGATGCCCAGCTCGCGCTGCACGGCCACGACGATGCCGCCCTTGGCGGTGCCGTCGAGCTTGGTGAGCACGATGCCGGTGACGGCGACGGCCTCCGTGAACACGCGGGCCTGCACGACGCCGTTCTGGCCCGTGGTGGCATCCAGGACCAGCAGCGTCTCGTCGACCGGGCCGTGCTTCTCGATCACCCGCTTGACCTTGCCGAGCTCGTCCATGAGCCCGGACTTGGTGTGCAGGCGGCCCGCGGTGTCGATGAGGACGGTGTCGACCCCGTCGGCCTTGCCCTTGGCGACCGCCTCGAAGGCGACGCTGGCCGGGTCGCCCCCCTCGGCGCCGCGCACGGTGGCTGCACCCACCCGCTCGCCCCAGGTCTGCAGCTGGTCGGCGGCGGCGGCGCGGAAGGTGTCGGCGGCGCCCAGCACGACCGACCGGCCGTCGGCGACCAGCACGCGGGCGAGCTTGCCGCAGGTGGTCGTCTTGCCGGTGCCGTTGACGCCGACGACGAGCACCACCGCGGGGGTGCCGTCCTCGTGCGGCAGCGTCTTCAGGCTGCGGTCGGCGTCGGCGCCGATCGCGGTCACCAGCTCCTCGCGCAACAGCGGCCGGAGGTCGGAGATGGTGCATACGCCGTCGACCCGCACCCGGGTGCGGAGCCGGCCGACGAGCTCGGTGGTCGCCGCGACGCCCATGTCGGCGCCCAGCAGGGTGTCCTCGACCTCCTCCCAGGTGTCCTCGTCGAGGTTGTCGCGGGACAGCAGGGCGAACAGCCCGCGGCCCAGCGTCGTCTGCGAGCGCGCCAGCCGCGACCGCAGTCGCGTCAGGCGGCCCGCTGTCGGCTCGGGCACGTCGAGGACCGGGCGGACCGCGGCCGTGTCGGCAGGCAGGACCAGCACGTCCTCCGGCAGGTCGACGACGTCGACGGTGCGCTTCGGCGTGTCCCGCGGCACCTCGGCGTCGTCGCCGGTGCCGGGCGGGTAGTCGACACCGGCGCGGGGCGGCGGCGGGACCTGCCTGCCCCGGCCGCCCTTGTTGCTCACGAACGCGACGACGGCGACAACGGTCAGGACCAGGACGACGGCCAGCAGGCCGAGCAGCTCGATCACGTGGACGTGTCTACCCCAGCTGCACCTGTCCTTGCGTCCTGCTGGCCCAGCGGCGCACCTGTCCCCTCAGCAGGACGCAAGGGGTGGGGGGCTGTCCCTTGCGTCCTGCTGCCCCAGCGGCACACTTGTCCCCTCAGCAGGACGCAAGGGGGGTAGGCGGCGCTAGGCGGGCTCGCGTTCGCGCAGCCGCTGGCTGACCACGGCCGAGATGCCGTCGCCGCGCATGGTCACGCCGTAGAGCGCGTCGGCGATCTCCATCGTCCGCTTCTGGTGCGTGATGACGATCAGCTGGGAGGCCTCGCGCAGACCCTCGAGCAGCTGCAGCAGCCGGCCCAGGTTGCGATCGTCCAGCGCCGCCTCGACCTCGTCCAGCACATAGAAGGGCGAGGGGCGGGCGCGGAAGATGGCCACCAGCAGGGCGATGGCGGTCAGCGACCGCTCGCCGCCGGACAGCAGCGACAGCCGGCTGACCTTCTTGCCCGCCGGGCGGGCGAGCACCTCGATGCCGGTGGTCAGCAGGTCGTCGGGGTCGGTGAGCACCAGCTTGCCCTCCCCGCCCGGGAACAGCGTCGCGAAGACGTGCACGAACTCGCGCGCGGTGTCCTCGAAGGCGCTACGGAAGACGTCGTGGATGCGCTCATCGACGTCGCGCACGATCCCGAGCAGGTCGCGCCGGGTGGCCGCGAGGTCCTCGAGCTGGGTGGTCAGAAAGGCCGATCGCTCCTCGAGCGCGGCGTACTCCTCGAGTGCAAGTGGGTTCACCTTCCCGAGCAGGGCCAGCGCGCGTTCGGCCGTCGCCGCCCGCTTCTCCTGCTCTCCCCGGTCGTACGCGGCGGGCTCGGCGTCCTCGTCGGGCGTGCCCGCCTCGGCCACGACCGGGACGGGCACGGCCGGGCCGTACTCGGACAGCAGCTGCTCGAGCGGGACGCCCCACTCCGACACCGCCCTGTCCTCGAGCTGTTCGATCCGCAGCCGCTGCTCGGCGCGGGCCACCTCGTCGCGGTGCACGACATCGGTGAGCCGCTCCAGGTCGGCCGCCAGCTCGCGGGTGCGGGCGCGCAGGGCGAGCAGCTCGCCCTCGGTCACCGAGCGCGCCGCTGCCGCCTCCTCCCGCTCGGCCGCCGCCGTGGCGAGCGAGCGGGCGAGCAGGCGCAGCGCCTCCTGGGCGCCTCGGACGACCTCGGCGGCGACCACCGCGCCGCGCGAGCGGGAGGCCCGCAGGGCGACCAGCCGCTCACGGGCGGTCCGCTCGGCCCGGGCCGTGCGCTCGAGCGACTCGGCCCGGCCGGTCAGCGACCGGGCCCGCTCCTCGCCGGTACGGACAGCCAGCCGCGCCTCGACCTCGGCCGCTCTGGCGGCGGTGGCGGCCTGCGCCAGCCGGTCGCGCAGGTCAGTCGAGGGCTCCCGCTCGGCCGGGGCGCTCTCGGCGGCGGCGAGCCGCTCCTCGAGCTCGGCCAGGCCGGACAGGTCCTGATCGCGGGCCTGCTCCGCACGCACCCGGGCCTGCTCCAGCCGGCCGGCCTCGGCCTCGGCGGCCCGCACCGCGGAGGCGAGCAGCCCGAGCTGCTCGGCCAGCGCGGCCATGGCCGCGTCCGAGGCGTTGAGCGCCTCGAGCGCGTTCTCCACCTCCACGGTCGCGGCCTCGACGTCGGCGCGGGCGGACTGGACCTCGAAGCGCAGCCGCTCCTGGCGCCGCTGCGCCTGGTCGTGCGCGGCCGCGGCCTCGTCGACCGCGGCCTGCACCTCGAGCAACGACGGCGCCGTGGCCGAGCCGCCGACCGCCCAGTGCGCGCCGAGCAGGTCGCCCTCGGCGGTGACGGCGCAGACGTCGGGGTGCCGTTCGACCAGCTCCGCAGCCGAGGCCAGCGAATCCACGACGGCGACCCACCTCAGCGCCCGAGCCAGCGCCGGCCTCAGCGGCTCGGGCGCCTCCACCAGGTCGATCACCCACCGGGCGCCCGCCGGCAGCGCCGGCTGACCCTCGGACCGCGGCATGTCCCGGTCGGAGGACCCGCCGCCCACGAGCAGCCCGGCACGGCCGCCGTCCTCGGCCCTCAGCCGCTGCAAGGCTTCCGCGGCGTCGGCCGGAGAGGCGACGGCCACGGCGTCGGCGACCGCGCCGAGCGCAGCCGCGACGGCCTGCTCGAAGCCCGCGTGGACGGAGACCAACCCCGCGACGCTGCCGAGCACACCCGGCAGGCCGGCCTCCAGCAGCGCTCCGGAGCCGTCCTTGCGGGCCAGCGACAGCGACAGCGCGTCGCGGCGGGCCGCCCAGGTGCTGCGCTCGCGCTCCGCCTCGCGCTCCTGGGCCTGCAGCGCGCCCAGTCGCTCCTGCGCCTCGGCCAGGGCCCGTGCGGCGTTCTCGTGCCGCTCGTCCAGGTCGACCTCACCCTCGTCGAGCCCGCCGGCCTGGACCTGCAGCGCCGTGAGGTCGGCCTGTGCCCGCTCGACCCGGGCATGCGCCTCGTCGAGGGCGGCGGCCAGCCGGCCCAGCTCGGCCTCGGCGGCAGCGGCCCGCGAGCGCAGCGCGCCGACCTGCCCGGTCAGCCGGGCCAGCCCCTCGCGCCGGTCGGCGACCGCACGCACCGCGGCGACGAGCGCCTTCTCCTCGGCGGCCAGTGCCGCCTCGGCGTCGGTACGCCGGGTGACGGCGTCCTTCAACCGGTCGGCGTCGGCGGCCAGCTGGACCGCCAGCGCCGCCTCCTGCTCGCGCACGCCGGCGGCGTCCTGCTCGACCTGCTCGGGGTCGCGGCCAGGCCGGGTCTCCTCCGGCAGGGCGGCGGCCAGGTGCCGGTGCCGCTCCGCCGCGAGCGTCGCCGTCCCCCGCAGCCGCTCCTCGAGTGCCGAGAGCCGGTACCAGGTCTCCTGCGCGCGGGACAGCGCCGCGGCCTGCGGAGCCGCGGCCGCCTCCAGCGCCGCCTCGCGCTCCTGAGCGTCGACGAGCTCCTGGTCCACCAGGGCTCGCCGCTCGCGGACGGCCGTCTCGTCGCGGACCTCGGCGTCCAGGGCGGTACGCAGCGCCAGCAGGTCGTCGGCCAGCAGCCGGAGCCGGGCGTCGCGCAGGTCGGCCTGCACCTGCGCGGCGCGGCGGGCGACCTCCGCCTGTCTGCCGAGCGGCTTGAGCTGGCGGCGCAGCTCGACGGTGAGGTCCTGCAGGCGCGTGAGGTTCGCCGACATCGCCTCGAGCTTGCGGAGCGCCTTCTCCTTGCGCTTGCGGTGCTTCAGGACGCCGGCGGCCTCCTCGATGAAGCCGCGGCGGTCCTCGGGCCGGGCGGACAGCACCGCGTCGAGCTGGCCCTGCCCGACGACGACGTGCAGCTCGCGGCCGATACCGCTGTCGCTCATCAGCTCCTGGATGTCGACGAGCCGGCACCTGGTGCCGTTGATGGCGTACTCCGAGGCGCCGTCCCGGAACATCAGCCGGGTGACGCTGACCTCGGCGTACTCGATCGGCAGCGCGCCGTCGGTGTTGTCGATCGTGAGGGTCACCTCGGCGCGGCCCAGCGGCGGCCGCCCGGGAGTGCCGGCGAAGATGACGTCCTCCATCTTGCCGCCACGCAACGCCTTGGCGCCCTGCTCGCCGAGCACCCAGGCGATGGCATCGACGACGTTGCTCTTGCCCGAGCCGTTCGGGCCCACCACGCAGGTGATGCCGGGCTCGAAGCGCAGCGTCGTCGGGGAGGCGAAGGACTTGAAGCCCTTCAGCGTGAGGCTCTTGAGGTGCACGCAGCCGCTCTCGTCAGGTCCCGGGGCGCTGTCACCCCCATGGCCGGGGGCGAGCCTACCGGCGGTCGCGTCGTCCGGGACGCCGGGACAGCGCGGAGGGCGCCCCCTGTGCGGGAAGCGCCCTGTCGAGCTGCGGTTCTGGGCCGGACGGCGGTTCTGGGCCGGACGGCGGTTCTGGCTAGGTGAGGGCCGGCTCGTCCACGGTCAGCAGGCGGATGTCGTCCTCGACGTGCACCGACGCCATCAGCGCGTCGTTGGCGGCGGTCAGCCGGGAGAGCTCGGTCTCGAGCTCGCGTACGCGGGTCCGCAGGCGGCGGACCTCGTCGACGAGACGAGCGTCGGCACCGCCGACATGACCGAACAGGGCCTTGGCCATCAGAAGGAATCCTCCAGGTCGAGGTAGCAGCGGCTCACTCGGCAGACGGCCAGAGGAGCGGGAAGTCCAGAATGCCAGCGCCGGCCCTCAGGGTCAAGAGCCAGGTCACGATCAGGTCACGAACCGCTACTGTTCGACGAAGCCCGCGTTCTGTCCGCGGGCCCTCCCCCACTGCTCGGCCACGAAGGTGACCCGACCGGGGGCGCCGGCGCCGCGCAGCAGGACCAGCAGCTCCCGCACCGCTGGTTCGGGCCCCTCTGCCACGACCTGGACCCGCCCGTCCGCCAGGTTGGTGGCGCTGCCCCGCAGACCCAGCTCCAGCGCCCGGGTGCGGGTCCACCAGCGAAAGCCCACGCCCTGCACCCGCCCCTGGACGAAGGCGGTCAGCCGGACCTCGGCGCCGGACGGCGGTAACGGGCGGGTCACGGCGACCGCCTCGGTCGCGGCTGGCAGCGCGGGCAGCGGAACGACGACCGGTTCATGAAGGGCTCCCGCCGAATCGGCGAACCACAGCGCGCACACGGCTCGCCCCCGCGGCCGTAGGCGTTCAGCGAGTGCTCGAACAGCCCGCTCACCCCCTCGGCCGAGACGTAGAGCGCATCGAAGCTGGTGCCTCCGGCCGCCACCGCTTCCCGCAGCACGTCCCGGGCGTGCGCCAGCACCTGCCGCACCGCCGGCCGGGTCAACCGGTCCGTCGGCCGCTCGCCGTGCAGCTCTGCCCGCCAGAGCGTCTCGTCGGCGTAGATGTTGCCGATACCGCTGACCAGCGTCTGGTCCAGCAGCGCACGCTTGAGCCCGGTGCGGCGCCGTCGTACGGCCGCCACGACGGCGTCGTCGTCGAACAGCGGGTCGAGCGGGTCGCGGGCGATGTGCGCCAGCACCGGCGGCACCGGATCGCCGCCGGGGACGACGAGCAGCCCCCCGAAGGTGCGCTGGTCGACGAAGCGCAGCTCGCGGCCGGCGGGTGCGTGGCTGTCGGCGAAGAGCAGCTCGCGGCCGGCGGGCACGTGGCTGTCGGCGAAGCGCACCCGTACGTGCAGGTGCTTCTGCACCGGGCTGTCGGCCGGCACCACCAGCAGCTGGCCGCTCATCCCGAGGTGGCCGGTCAGCGCATCACCGGAGTCCAGCGGCAGCCAGAGGTACTTCCCGCGCCGCTCGGCGGACAGCACCGTTCGACCGGCCAGGCGGGCGGTGAAGTCGGCGCCTCCGGCGGTGTGCCGGCGGACCGCCCGCGGGTGGGTGACCGTGACGTCGGCGACCGTCCGCCCGGCGACCCCGCGCTGCAGGCCGAGCCGGACGGTCTCGACCTCGGGCAGCTCAGGCACCGACCGGCGGACCCGTCTGCAGCGCGAGGAAGGCAGCCTCCGCAGCCTGCTGCTCGGCCTCCTTCTTGCTGCGGCCCGCGCCGCTGCCGTGCACCCGGCCGCCCAGGACAACGTCGGCGGTGAAGCTCTTGGCATGGTCGGGGCCGCTCTCGGCGATGCGGTAGTCGGGCACGCCCAGGCCGCGGGTGGCGGTCAGCTCCTGCAGGGCGGTCTTCCAGTCCAGCGCGGCGCCGTCCTCGGACGCCGCGCGCATCAGCGGGTCGAACAGCCCGCGGACCATGGTGGTCGCCGGCCCGACCCCCCGGTCGAGGTAGACCGCACCGATGAGCGCCTCCATCGTGTCGGCCAGGATCGAGTTCTTGTCCCGCCCCCCCGTCACGTCCTCGCCCCGGCCCAGGCGCAGCCAGCGGCCGAGTTGGAGCGTACGGGCGACGTCGGCCAGGGCGCGGGTGTTCACGACGCTGGCCCGCAGCTTGGCCAGCGAGCCCTCCGGCAGGTCCGGATGGGTGGCGTAGAGCGCATCGGTGACGATCAGCCCGAGCACGGCGTCACCGAGGAACTCGAGCCGCTCGTTGGTGGGCAACCCGCCGTGCTCGTAGGCATAGGAGCGGTGGGTCAGCGCGCGCTCGAGCAGGGGCCGGTCGATGCCGGTCCCGAGCCGCGCCTCGAGAAGGGTGTACGCCGGCGGCGGCTCACCGCTCACGGCGACGGCACACCCGCCGCCCCGGCGCGGGAGCACCGGGCGCTGGGCACACTCACAACCTGGCCACCGCATAGTCGACGGCCTCACCGACCGTCGTGAGGGCGTCGAGGTCCTCGTCCTCGATGTGGAAGCCGGCGCGGGCCCGTGGCGCCAGCTCCTCCTCGACGATCTCGACGATCTCGACGAGCGCGAGCGAGTCGGCCTCGAGGTCCTCCCGGAAGCGGGTCGCCCGGTCGACGGAGGCGGGGTCCCGCTCCAGCACGGTGGCCACGGCGGCCTGGATGACGGCCAGCACCTCGTCGGGGGTCATGTCGCCACCTCCTGGGCGGCGGCCGCCCGGCTGCGGTCGAGCAGGTCCGCCAGCGCCGCTGCGATGGCCGGCACCAGCCCTGCCCGGCAGGCCTGCGCGGCGGTACGGACGCAGCTGGCCACCCCCTGCGGAGTGCTGGCGCCGTGACCGACGACGACGACCCCGCCGACACCGAGCAGCACGGCGCCGCCCAGCCCTTCGGGCGACATGTGGGCGGTCGCCTCCGACAGTGCCGGCAGCAGCAGCTGCGCTGCCTGCGCGCGCTCCGGGGTGGAGGTCAGCGCCTCGTGCAGCACCTCGGTGAGCATCGCGGCGGCACCCTCGAGCCCCTTGGCGAGCACGTTGCCGGTGAAGCCGTCCGTCACCACCACGTCCGCCCGGCCACCGTAGGGGACGTCCCGGCCCTCGACGTTGCCGATGAAGTCCAGCGGGAGCGCGGCCAGGGCGTCGTACGCCGCCTTGCGAAGCTCGTCGCCCTTGCCCGCCTCCTCGCCGATCGACAGGAGCCCGACCCGGGGCGCGGTGATGCCGAGCCGGACCGTGGCGAAGGCGGCGCCCGCCAGCGCGAACTGCGCCAGCAGCTCCGGTGTCGCCTCGGTGGTGGCGCCGGCGTCGAGAAAGACCAGCGGCCCCGCCTTGGCCGGCACGACGGCGGCCAGCGGTGGCCGGCTCACCCCGCGCAGCCGGCCCAGGGTGAACATGCCGGCCGCGAGCGCGGCACCGGTGGAGCCGACGCTCACCAGGGCGTCCGCCTTGCCGTCGCGGACCAGCCGGGCGGCGACGCGGACGGTCGCGTCGCGCTTGGTACGGATCGCGCGGGCCGGGTCCTCGTCCATCCCGACGACCTGGCTGGCGGCGACGAGCCGGCAGCGACCGGTCGTGTCCCGCCCGGCGAGCAGCCGCTGGGCGACCTCGGGCGGGCCGACCAGGAGGGCCTCGACGTCCGGCTCGTGCGCGAGGGCGAGCAGGGCGCCCTCGACCACCGACTCGGGCGCGTGGTCGCCGCCGAGCAGGTCGAGCGCGACACGGATCAACGCGGGAGGTGCTAGACCGCGACGACGGTGCGCTTGTCGTAGCGACCGCACTCCGGGCACACCGTGTGCGGCAGCGTGACGTGGCCGCGGTCGCACGTGGTCAGCTGCGGAGCAGTGGTCTTCCACTGCGCGCGGCGCGAGCGGGTGTTGCTGCGCGACATCTTGCGCTTCGGGACGGCCATCTGCTCACTTCTCCTGGGTGTAGGTCGTGCGGGTCAGGCCTTGCAGGGCTGCCCACCGGGGGTCCGGTGCGTCGTGCGCGTGGTCCGCCGGCAGATCGTCGAGCCGCTCGCCGCACTCGACGCACAGCCCGGCACAGTCCTGCCGGCACAACGGTGTGAGTGGCAGTGCGAGCACCACCGCGTCACGCAGCACGGGCTCGAGGTCGAGCAGGTCGCCCTCCATCCGTGCCAGATCCTCGTCGTCGTCGGCGTCGCTCTCCGGATAGGCGAACAGCTCCTGCAGCTCGACGGCCAGCGTGTCGCTGACCGGCTCCAGGCACCGTCCGCACTCCCCGGCCAGCGGCGCCGTCGCCGTGCCGCTCACCAGCACCCCCTCCATGACCGACTCGAGCCTGAGGTCCAGGTCGAGCCGGGCACCGGCGGGGACACCGATGAGGTCGACCCCGAGGCTCTCGGGCGCGGGAGCGGGGAACCGCACCTCGCGCATCGATCCCGGCCGCCGGCCCAGCTCGCGGGTGTCCACGACGAGGGGTGAGCGGGGATCGAGGCGGTGCTGCGACTTCCTGTTCTCGGGCACGACAACCTTCGGGGTCGAAAGAAGACCGTTCACGAGCCTAGCGGACGCCAGAGCGGGGGCTCGACCGGGCGACGTTGCGTCCTGCTGACAGGACAAGCTGCGGGCGTGGGCTGCAGGACGCAAGAGGCAGAGGCAGGAGGGCAGAGGCAGGAGGGCAGAGGCAGGAGGGCAGAGGCAGGAGGGCAGAGGCAGGAGGGCAGAGGCAAGGAGGTGGGAGGGGTCAGTCGCGCAGGTCGTCGAGCTCGCTGTGGCCGGCCAGCCGGGACCGCCCCCGCTGGACTGCCTGCAGCGTCCGGGTCAGCACGACCTCCATGTTGGCCAGCTTGCCGTCGACGTAGTCCTCGACCTCAGCCTGCATCGCCGCGGCCTGCGCGCGGGCCTGCGCGAGCAGCCGATCGGCCTCGGCCTGTGCCTCCCGGTGCACGCTGGTCCGCTCGACCAGCCGGACCCGCTCCGTCTGCGCCTCGGTCAACAGCCGCTCGACCTCCCGGCGGCCCTGCTCCACGACGTCGTCACGGTTCCCCAGCAGCGCCTGCGCCTCGCCCAACGCGGCGTGGAACCCGGAGCGCAGCTGCGCCAGCAGCTCCAGCAGCTCACCGCGGTGGACGACCGCGGAGGCCGAGACCGGCAGCGTCCGCGCCTGCTCGACGAGCCGCACGACCTGGTCCAGGACCCGCTCGACATCGGCCGTCGCACCCCTGCTGCCGGGCTCGTCGGCGGGCGTCAGGAGGAGTCCGCCAGCCGGTCGGACAGGGAGGTCAGCACCCGCTCGGGCACCAGCCCCGAGACGTCCCCGCCGTAGGTCGCGACCTCCTTGACCAGGGAGCTGGACAGGAAGGAGTAGAGCGGGTTGGTGGTCATGAACATCGTCTCGATGCCGGCCAGGCCGTGGTTCATCTGCGCCATCTGCAGCTCGTAGTCGAAGTCGCTGATCGCCCGCAGCCCCTTGACGATCACGGGGATGTCGCGGGCCCGGCAGTAGTCGACGAGCAGGCCGTGAAAGCTGTCCACCTTGACGTTGCCGTAGCCGGCGGTGACGTCGGCCAGCAGCGCCATCCGCTCCTCGACGCTGTACAGCGAGGATTTCTTCTTGTTCACCAGGACCGCGACGGTGACCTCGTCGTAGATCTTGGAGGCGCGTTCGACGATATCGAGGTGGCCGAGGGTCACCGGGTCGAAGGAACCGGGGCAGACGGCCCGTCTCATGGCCTGATCACGGGGTCGACGCTAGCAGCGCGTACCAGAGCGTCGCCTCGCCGTACCTCCTCGACCGCACCGGCTCGTACGCGGCCGGCCAGGCCAGCTCCGGCCCGCGGGTGCGGCGTTCGACGGCCACCACGGCGTCCGCGGCCAGCCACGGCACGAGCGCATCGAGAACCGGAACCGCCTCGACGTCGTACGGCGGGTCCAGCAGCGCGAGGTCGTAGCGGGGCTCGGCGTCGACGGCCAGGAAGCGCTCCACCGGCTGCGGCACGACGTACGCGCCCTGGAAACCGAGCAGCTCGGCGTTGGCCCGCAACGCGGCCACCGCGTCGGGGTCGTTCTCCACCAGGGTGGCGCTGCCGGCGCCGCGGGACAGCGCCTCCAGCCCGAGCGCGCCCGAGCCGGCGTAGAGGTCGAGCACCCGGGCCTGCTCGAGGTCGAGCAGGCTCTGCAGGCTGCTGAACAGCCCCTCGCGGGCCCGATCGGAGGTGGGCCGGGTCGTGCCGCCCGGCGGGACCTGCAGCCGGCGGCCCCGGGCGTGGCCGGCGATGACGCGCGTCATGCCGACAGTCTGCCGGTCACTCCCTCAGGCCTTGTCGAGGAAGTCGGCCCGTTCCTCGTCCAGCACGTCCACGACGGCCTGGCGCAGTCCCGGGTGCCGCTCGAGCATGGGGTCCTCGTCCACGAGCCGGACCGCCTCGGCACGGGCCTCGAGGATGACCTCCTCGTGGTCGGCCAGGCGGAGCATCCGCAGCGACGACCGGCCGCCGGACTGGCTGGCACCGAGGACGTCGCCCTCGCGGCGGTGCTGCAGGTCGACGCGGGACAGCGCGAAGCCGTCGCCAGTCGCCGCGACCGCGTCGAGCCGCGCCCGTGAGGGCGATCCGGCTTCGGCATCGGTCACCAGCAGGCAGAGCGCGGCCTGCTCGCCGCGGCCGACCCGCCCACGCAGCTGGTGCAGCTGGCTGACGCCGAAACGCTCGGCGTCGAGCACGACCATGACGGTCGCGTTGGGCACGTCCACGCCCACCTCGATGACGGTCGTGGCGACCAGCACGTCGACGGCGCCGCGGGTGAAGCGCTGCATGACCGCGTCCTTGTCTTCCGGCGTCATCCTGCCGTGCAGCACCTCGACCCGCAGCCCGTGGAGGGGGCCGTGGACCAGCATCAGGTGCGCGTCGAGGACGGCGACCGCCGGCCGTCGTCCATCGGACGCCGGCTCCTCCGGCTCGTCGCCTCCGATGCGCGGGCAGACGACGAAGGCCTGCCTGCCCTCGGCGACGTGCTCACGGACCCGCTGCCAGGCGGTCTCGAGCCAGCCGGGCCGCTCCCCCACCGGCACGACGGCGCTGGTGGTCGGCGGCCGACCGGCCGGCAGCTCGCTCAGCGTGGAGACCTCCAGGTCGCCGTAGACCGTCATCGCGATGGTGCGGGGGATCGGGGTGGCCGTCATCACCAGCACGTGCGGCGGCGAGGTGCCCTTGGCGCGCAGCGCGTCACGCTGCTCGACACCGAAGCGGTGTTGCTCGTCGACGACCACGAGGCCGAGGTCGGCGAACTCCACGCCCTCGCTCAGCAGCGCGTGGGTGCCCACGACGATCCCCGCCTCACCGGAGGCCGCCTCCGCGAGGGCGGTACGGCGGGCCGCTGCGCCCTGCGAGCCCGTCAGCAGCGCCACCCGGGTGGCGCGGTCGGCCGCACCGAGCTCGCCGGCCTGCGCGAGCGGGCCGAGCATCGAGCGTAGGGAACGCAGATGTTGCTGGGCGAGCACCTCGGTCGGGGCGAGCAGGGCGGCCTGCCCACCGCTGTCGACGACCTGCAGCATCGCCCGCAGCGCGACGACCGTCTTGCCGGAGCCCACCTCTCCCTGGAGCAGGCGGTACATCGGTGAACTCCCGGCCAACTCCTCGGCCAGGGCGTGGCCCACCTCGAGCTGGCCGGCCGTGAGGCTGAAGGGCAGCATCGCGTCGAAGGCCTCGCCCAGGCCGGCCGGACGCCCGGGTCGGGGCGTGCCCGCCAGCCCGCGGGTCATGGCGCGGCGCTGGGCCAGCACCACCTGCAGGACGAACGCCTCGTCCCACGTCAGCCGCGCCCGGGACTGCTCGACCTCCTGACGGCTGGAGGGCCGGTGGATGCCCCGCAGCGCCTCCTCCAGGCCCATCAGCCCGTGCCGGACACGCAGCTCCGGGCTCAGCGGGTCCGGCCCGAGGTCGACCATCGCCAGCGCCAGCTCGACGCTGCGCGCGATGGTGTGGCTGGGTGCCTTGGCCGCCGCCGGGTAGATCGGGACGAGCGATCCGGCGAACTCCGCCTGCAGCACGCCGGCCTCGTCGTCGACCAGCTGGAACTCCGGGTTCGCCAGCTGCACGCGGCCGTGGAACGTCTCGACCTTGCCCGCGAAGTACGCCCGCAGGCCGGGCCGCAGGTCCTTGGCCACCCAGGGCCGGTTGAACAGGGCCAGCGTCATGCGGGCGCCGCCGTCGTCCCGGATCGTCACGTCGGTCTTGTGCAGCGGCCGGCGACCGCTGCCCCGGCCGCTCACCGTGCGGCCGGCAACGCTCTGCACCTCCGCGAAGACGGTGGCGTGCTCACCCACGACCAGCTCGGCGAACGGGGTCAGCGCCCCCCGCTCGACGTACCGCCGCGGGTAGTGCCGCAGCAGGTCGCCGACGGTGTGCAGATCGAGGTGCTCGGTGAGCTGCTTGGCGGTCCTGTCCCCCACCGCTGCCGACAGCTTGGCACCCAGCGCGACCACGGCCTCCCGCCCTACTCGACGCTCAGCAGCAGCGGGTGGTGCGGCTGCCCACCGGTGTAGGACACCACCTCGACCGCGGGGTGCGCCTTCTCCACCACCTCGCAGAGCCGCTCGGCGGCGCCGGCCGCCGCCTGCTCGCCGGTGACGACGGTGACCAGCTCGCCGCCGCCGAGCAGCATCCGGCGCAGCAGCTCCTCGCCGACCTGCTCGACGTCGTGTCCGATGAGCACGACGTCGCCCTCGAGCAGCCCGAGCACGTCACCGGGCCGGCAGATGCCCGCCATGGTCGCCGCCTCGCGCACCGCCGTCGTGACCTCGGCCCAGCGGGTCGAGCCGGCCGCCTCGGCCATCGAGGCCACGTCGTCGGCGAACGGCCGGCTCGGGTCGGCCACGGCGAGCGCGGCCAGGCCCTGCAGCGGCGAGCGGGTGGGGACCACGGCGACCGAGCAGCCCTCGTCGCGGGACATGGCCGCGGCCGCGGCGGCGATGCCGGTGCTGTCGGCGTCGTTGGGCAGCAGCACGACCTCGGCGGTCCCGGCCCGCCGGACCGCCTCGGCCACGTCGGCCGTCGAGGGGCCGTCGGCGGGTCCGCCCAGCACCACCTCGGCCCCAGCCTGCCGGAACAGCGCGGCCAGACCCTCACCGGGGACGACGGCCACCACGGAGCGGCCGGGCCGCCCCCCCCCCCCCCCC